>NZ_JASATW010000024.1:63162-88766 GCF_030405905.1 Sphaerothrix gracilis Ecp01 | reverse complement strand
CGGTATCGCTAGCAGGCAGGCCCCGCAGCGGCAGCGATCGCACGGGCAGCATCGCCCCTTCTAAGCTGGCGATCGCCTGAGGCTTTTCGCGGCTGGTCAGCACCAGAGCGCTCTGATGGGGCAGTTCTCCCACCTGACGCAGCAGCTCGCCGTAGGCCGCGTATTCTGGCCGGAAAGCCCCCGCAAATTGTCCTTCCTGCAGCAGCGTTTCGCAGTTATCCAGAATCAGCAGACAGCGCTGCCGCTGCAGCACCTGCATCAGACGAGGCAGCCGCCGCTCAGAGGGTAAGGCCGCCGCCGTCTCCTGCTGGTGGGAAAGCACCTGAATCAGGTCAGCGAGCAGAGATTCTAGGGGCGGGGCGTTGCGCAGAGTGCGCCAGACGATGAAGTCGAAGCTGACTGCTTGACGCGGCCCAGCCGTTGCCAAACTCTGGCCCAGCTTGACAGACAGGGCAGTCTTGCCGATGCCGCCCATGCCGAGTAGGGCAATCAGACGGCAGCGATCCTGCTGAATCCAGGTTTGGAGAGTGACTAGTTCAGGGGTGCGACCGTAAAACAGGGAAACATCAATTGCTTCGCCCCAGTCCACGGCAGGCCGGGTCGGTTGAACGGTCGGCTGAACGGAGGAGCAGGGAGCAGGGGGGAAAGGCGGCTCAGGCGAGGAGGTGGGCAGCGGGTCAGGGACGAGGTGGGGATGCTGATAGTCAGTTCGCTCTAGCAGCAGGTCAAAGGCGGCGAAGAACTGATCGAGGGTTTGCTTGTCAACGCCGAGCTGAGCGTCTAAGACACGAATGACGGTGCTGAGGGCAAGCCGGGTGCGATCGCTGAGTTCTTCTAGAGTCAAGCGATCGCCATCATTCAGCGTTTTCTCAAGCTGCCGTCGAGCGGCTTCAAGCTTATGCTGGCCCTGCAGCGATAGAACAACGCCCCGTCTGCGACTCTTTTTAGCGATCATTTCAGCTCACGACTCCACAAACGGCGACGTTACAGGCGAAGGGCAGCCATACCGCTTGTAGAGTGATTATTCTAATTTTAATTGAGTTATTTCAGTTATTTCACTTAAGAATGACTTAAGCTGATGGCCGCGTAATTGGCTGGAATTAGCGACTATTGCGGTAGGGCCGTATCTACGGCCAAGACGGCAGCGATCAGATTGCTACTCAGTAAGTAGTCATAAATTTGTGCAGGCTATATTAAGCGCCAGTACAACAGATCAAAGCCTTGCAGGACGGTGCGTTACGGCTTTGCCTAATGCACCCTACAGCCTTATTTACTTCTGGCTATCTCTAGCCACTTGGGGGTGTCATACCTCTGAGAATGAGCAGCTGACACATTTTTAGCCGTCTGCCTTTTTAACAGACAAAAATAAGGATTAAGTCGAGTTTATCTGGGGCTATCTCGTCTGGTTTTCGGAGCTGTCCGGGCTGAAACTTGAAGCATGGCTGAATTTGCAGCCAATTCTGTTTCAATTCAGCAGGAAATTTTTATGCTTCATCACATTTCTGTTGCGGTTAATGATCCGCTACACGTTGCCACCGTCATGGCTGAAGTATTTGAGGGTCATGTTGTGCCTTTTCCGTTTAATCCCGGCAGCTACGCGGCGCTGGCGGGGGATGAGTTCGGCACCCTGATTGAGTTTTATCCCAACGGTTCTGAGCTGATTCCCGATGCCCATGAAGGTCAGGCTGGCTTCCAGCTAAACCCGCAGGCTTCTCATTATTCGTCCTTTCACGCCGCCATTTCTGTGCCCATTAGCCTAGAGCAGATTGAGCGTATTGGTGAGCGAGAGGGCTGGCGGGTTCTGCAGGCGAGTCGGGATGGCCTGTTTGACGTTGTGGAATTTTGGGTGGAAAACCGGCTGATGCTGGAGCTGCTGACCCCCGCGATCGCAGCTCAGTATTTGCAGGCCCTCAGCCCAGAACGTCTGCCCGAAATGATTGACCAACTTGCTCTGGTAGACGCCCGGAGGTAGCCAGAATGCCAACCGTACTCACTCAGCCTCAAACCACTTTGCAGCTTCGGTCAGGTACACCCGCCGACGCTCGCATCTGCGGTGAAATCTGCTACGAAGCCTTTAAGACCATTTCTGAACAGCACCGCTTTCCGCCCGACTTTCCCCGGCCTGAGCTAGCCCAGGAAATGATGACGAGGCTGTTTTCTGACCCCTATACCTACTCGGTAGTGGCCGAAAAGGATGGTCAGATTGTGGGCAGCAACTTTCTGCTGGAAGGTGCAAAAGTCGCCGGGGTGGGGCCGATTACGATCGCTCCGGGGCTACAAAACGGCTCGATTGGCAGACAGCTCATGATAGCGGTGCTAGAGCGATCGCGCCTGCAGGATTTTGCCGGTGTGCGCCTAGTGCAGGCGGCTTTTCACAGTCGTTCTCTGTCGCTTTACGCCAAGCTGGGCTTTAATGTTCAAGAACCGCTAGCCAATCTGCAAGGCCCAGCCCTCAACCTGGCTCTGCCGGGCTATCCGGTGCGGCCTGCCACCGAAGCTGATCTCGACGCCTGTAATCAGCTCTGCCAGCAGGTACATGGCTTCGATCGCGCTCTAGAACTGCAGCAGGCTATCCGTCAGGGGACAGCCACCGTGGTTGAGCACGATTTACGCCTGACCGGATATGCCACGCTGATTGGCTTTTTCGGCCACGCCGTAGGGGAAAGCAATGAAGACCTGAAGGCGCTGATTGGAGCCGCTCAATCCTTTGCAGGTCCTGGCTTCCTGCTGCCGACTCGCAATAGCCAGCTCTTTCGCTGGTGCCTGCAGCAGGGCCTGCAGGTCGTTCAGCCGATGACGCTGATGAGCCTGGGACTTTACAGCCAGCCAACGGGCGTCTTTCTACCCTCCATTTTGTTTTAGCCCTAACCAATCTATTTACTTTCACTCGCAGGAGAATCTCCATGTCGGTGACCACCACGCCTGCTTTAGACACGCTTATAATGGGCGATCGCGCCTTTACACAGTGGCCGCAAAAAACCCGCGAACTGCACAGCCACCACTTTGATTCCACCATCTGGAATGACTTTCAGTTTCGCGATGATGACATCATCATCGCCACCTACGCCAAATCAGGCACTACCTGGACGCAGCAAATCGTCGCTCAGCTCTTGTTTCAAGGCGCAGAGGCTGTAGAAGTGGCAGAACTTTCTCCCTGGATGGATCTGCGGGTACCGCCCAAGGAAATCAAACTGCCCTTCGTAGAGGCCCAAACCCACCGGCGCTTTCTTAAAACCCATCTCCCCGTCGATGCTTTAGTTTTCTCGCCCCAGGCCAAATACATCTACATCGCCCGGGACGGACGGGACGTGGTCTGGAGCCTGTATAACCACCACGCCAACGGCAACGAGGACTTTTACGCTGCCCTCAACGACACCCCCGGACGGGTGGGACCGCCCCTAGAAAAGCCGCCAGCCTCAGTCCTGCAATATTTCCAAGAGTGGCTGGCGGCAGACGGCTATCCCTTCTGGTCTTTCTGGGAAAATATCAAATCCTGGTGGGACATTCGCCACCTGCCCAACGTCATGCTGCTGCACTACGCCGAACTGAAGCGAGACATGCCGGGCCAAATTCGTCGCATTGCCGAGTTTCTAGACATTCCAGTTGACGAATCTAAATGGGCAGATATCTTAGAGCACTGCAGCTTTGACTACATGAAGCGCAACGCCGCTAAGAGTGCGCCCTTGGGGGGTGTTTTCTGGGAAGGTGGAGCCCAGACCTTTGTTCACAAAGGAACTAACGGTCGCTGGAAGGATGTTTTGCCCCCCGCCGATATCGCTCAGTACGAGCAGATGGCGGTAGAGAAGCTGGGCGCTCACTGCGCTCACTGGCTAGCTACCGGCCTCTAGCGTTGGGGTGTGAGGCGTGAAGGCAGAGCTGGTTTGAGATCAGAACCGGCTCTGTTTTTGGCGATCGCGGCTTTTAGGCCAATCGAATTGCCAGCGAGTTCTAGTCTGCTAGAATCCGAGCCAGCAGAAAGGACTAAAAGGTCTTCGTAGTAGCGAATGGCCTGATCGGTTGACCCTGCCGCCGCGGCGGCGCGGGCAGCCCCCAGGATAGTATTGAAGCGTCCCGGCCAAGTCACGAGCGAGTCTTCGTAGGCGGCCAAGGCCTCAAGAGGCCGATTCAGCGCTAACAGCAAATCACCTAAAGACTCCTGGGCCGGATAAATTGAGCCTGGAGTGACGGGATGTTTCTGAATTGTGGCTTCTAAGGCGATCGCCTCACGGCCTAGAGCGAGGGCGGTATCCGACTGTCCACTCCCATAGGCCCGCCAAGACGACAAGACTAGGCGATCGATCTCAATGTAAGTAGCAAATCCGACTTCGCCCGCTTCCTGGGCTAGATCACGCAAGGCTATCAGCCTTTGCTCTGCGGTTTCTGCCTGGTCAGCATCGTCCATGTGGACGGCTCCCAAACCTTTAGCAAACCAACTCAGCGCTTCTGGCCAGAAAAATGATTCCCAGGCAAGGGTGGCGGGAGTCGCCGGTTCGATCGCTAAAGCTTCTTGCCAAGCTCGCCTTTCAACCGCATACCGGGCTGGCATAGACGCCAGGTGAAAAGCACTGATAAAGGTGCCCTGGAAGGGTTCTTGCCGTTCCAAAACTTCTGTAAGAACCGCCTGGGCTGCCTCGTCATTGGCCTGCTGCAGATAGGCATAAACCAAATAGTCGAGGGCATGGGGATAGTGATGGGACAGGCCATCTGCAGCCGGAAAGTTGAGCGCCGCGTCGGCGGAGCGGCGATTCCAGTCAATCACCTCAGGCCAGTAGCCCAAACGGACGAAAATATGGGTCGGCATGTGCAGCGCGTGAGGCACTTCTGGGGCAATTTCGCCGTAGCTTCTGACCACATCAAGAGACTCACTGGCTCGAGCGTCAATATCGTTGGCGTGGATGGTGTAGTGTATGGCCCCTGGATGAGCCGGTTCACGCTCGTAGATTTGTCGTAGGGTCTCTGCTGCTTGACCGTTATAAGCCAATTGATCGGCTTCAATTTGCCCCACTGCTAGCTGGGATAAGGCATAGAAGGCAGCAGTTTCAATGTCAGTAGGATGAGCTTCAAAAGCCTCCTGCATCGCCTCATGCCAACGCCGAATCCGGGTCCACCAGTCAGCGGTTTCTGGTTCTCGGTAGAACGCAGCCGTAGCGGCTATCAAAGCAGCGTTGCGATCGCTCTCGATTCCCAAAGCCTGAGCGGTCTGGATTTCTGCCAGTCCCTGCTTCAGCATGTCTACAGTCGGTCGGGACGGCCACAGGGGTTGAAACAGGGTCATGGCAACCCCCCAATGCGCCATAGCGCAATCCGGATCGGTGGCTAGAATTTGGGAAAATGCAGAGCGAGACTCTTCGTACTGCATGTGATGCAGCAGGGCCAAGGCCCGGTTAAAGTCATCTGCAACCTGGGTTTGGCAGGCCACCTCAAAATTGACGGTTCCCAGAGATCTGGCGGAGGGCTGGGCGGCTTCTTGCGCCAAGGCGGCAGGAGCGATCGCTGAGATTGCAATCAAGACAGTGCCTCCCAAACTGGCGAGATGTTTCGCAAGCACTTCAGAATAGACAGACATTGAACCGCCTCCCAAAAATATCTAATTGTTAAGCTTTTATCTCTGCAAAACCTTTTTCATCCTGCTGTTGCGACCTAATTGATCGTAGCTAAAACTCAATCTTGAAGACTGCGTCGATATTGAATCTTAAAAGCTACGCCGGTACTAAAAAAGGCTTCGCTAAAGCTGTCAGCCCTAATCTAAGCCTTATAGAACAGTGCCCTGCGGCTGTATCTAACAATGTCCACATAACATCCATATGAGTAGGCGGGCCAAATCAAGTCCAACTCAGGTTGCCGGGTTTTCTCCCTTCGGGAGACACTTCGTGAACGACTTCTCTCAATCCTCTGCCTAGCAAGGGATCGAGCATTGAGCAGAGTCGAAAGGCATCCTATCAACAATCAGACATACTTACTTACTTAGAGAAGGGATAGAGCGCTGATCTGCTCCCCTAAATCGCAGGCAAAACACGGCCTTGGCAGTCTCCTAGACCAATGCGAACATATCCGGGTTTGTGACAGTAGCCGCGTAGAATCACGGTGTCACCGGCTGCCAAAAAAGCGCGGGCTTCGCCGCTGGGGAGCTGGAGGGGCTGCGTCCCCCGGCGGGTCATTTCCAGCAGTGACCCCTGGGAACCGGCTTCCAGCCCGGAAACCGTACCGCTAGCCAGCAGATCCCCCGGTCGTAGATTGCAGCCGTTGCTGGTGTGATGAGCAATCATCTGGGCGGGCGTCCAGTACATTTGCCGCAGATTGGCCCGGCTGAGCTGGTAGGGAGCCATACCCTGATTCTGCATTTGAGTGCTTTGTAGCCAAACCTCAACCGTAAGATCAAGGCCGCCGCGTTCAGTATTCTCGGCGGAAGTGAGATAGGGCAGCGGCACAGGATCGGCAGCGGGCCGGGCAAAGGCCGGGCAGCGAAAGGGGGCCAGGGCTTCAAGAGTGACGACCCAGGGAGACACCGTGGTGGCAAAGCTTTTGCCCAAGAAGGGGCCGAGGGGCTGATATTCCCAGGCTTGGATATCCCGCGCCGACCAATCATTGACCAAACAGAGGCCGAAGAGGGCTGACTCAGCCTGGGCGATCGCCAGCGGCTGTCCCCACGAATTTCCCGCACCGATAAAGCAGCCCACCTCCAGCTCATAGTCTAGGGCGCGGCAGGGGCCGAAGCTGGGCCTGTCCTCGTCCGGCCCTTTGCGCTGACCTTGGGGCCAGGGAATCGGCGTCCCGCTGACCACCAACGAGGAACTGCGGCCATGATAGGCCACGGGGATGTGTTTATAGTTGGGCAGCAGCGGATTTTCCGGGCGAAACAGGGAGCCAACGTTAGTGGCGTGAAAAATAGAGGCGTAGAAGTCGGTATAGTCGCCCACGGTGGCTGGTAGGTGCATTGTGGCGGCTTTCATGGGCACCAGAATCTGCTCGGCGGCGGCAGGGGGATTGCCAGCCCGGAGCAGCTGCTGCAGCCGCTGGCGCAGTTGATGATTGACCTCATGGCCGAGAGCCATTAGCGGATTCAGCGTCGAGGCGGTGACTGCCGCCCATAGAGCCGGGGGCAGGTCAGCCAGTAAGCCCGCCTGATGACAGGCAGTTAAATCTAAAATGCGATCGCCAATGGCTACCCCCACTCGCGGCTGAGTCCGATCTGGGCCGTGAAACACGCCCAAAGGTAGGTTTTGGATGGGGAAATCGGTATCTGGCGGGTTGGCAGACTCTACCCAACTGCGCAGGCTGGGATCGTGGGTGGCATTGACGGCATGAGGCATTGACTGACCTCCGGTATGAGATGAAAAGGCTAACGGCCTAGCCCAGCAGGCCCAAGGCTTTGAGATCGGCAATCGGCTCCTGCAGCGAACAAGAGCCAAAAGAGCGGAAAAACTGGCGGCGAGCCACCTGAATTTCGGTGAGGCTAAGGGGGCGATCGCCCCAGCTAATCTGGTTTGCCGCAAACCGCCAGGACGCAAGCGCAGTAGCCCGCAGCAGGTGCTGAGCTTCGGCAGGGGTAATTTTCTGGCAGTAGAGCAAGGCCGCCGCGATCGCCACGTTCAAGAAGCCCTGCATCGCAGCGGTGGGACTGTCAGGGGCAGCGGTGAGGGCGCGGCGAGCCGGTAGGGGATGATGCAGCCCTGCCGTGGCCTTGAAGGGTGTCTGCGCCTGGGCGCAGGCGGCGATAAACTGGCTGAGCTGAGCCGGGCTAGGGAAGGCTGCGGGCGTCAAGCCGCCGGTACGGACTTTGGCCTTGAGCTGAGACTGGCGCAGGGCAGGCAGGTAGGTAGCCGCGTCACCGCTGCAGGGTACTTCCGCGAAAATTTCTGTATTTTGAGGCAAATAGGGCAGCAGTTGGGGTGAAGCTGCCAGGGCAGCAGGCGGCAGTTCCAGGGCCGTAATGCTGATGGGGCGATCGCCACTGCTAGATGACGGGTCTTTCAACGCCGACAATCCGGCGATCGCCCGGTCTATCTCCCCGTCTAAAATCAGGCTGAGGGGCAGAGGCGCAGCAGGCTGATGCTCTGCCAGGACTGCCTGCAGCTGCTCTAGCTGCGATAGGGGCAGCACAAAGCGGCCTAGCAGCCAGCGATAGGGACCTTGCTCGTGCTGCCGGTAACGAGCGATCGCGGTAGCCAGGTCTAGCCGGGCCGGGGGGAACAGACCGGCATAGTCGATCAGTTCGGTGAGTAGGGCTTTGACAGCGGTGAGCATGGCTTTTGGCGGGGTAAACCGTCCCTAGGTCAGCGGCAGCGAGGTTGAGGCTTTAACTTCGTTAATCACAATTCGCGTCTGCACCCGGTCTACAGCCGGAATCTGAGTAATTTTCTCGAACAGAAAGTTTTCCAGATGCTGATGATCGGCCACCACAATCTTCAGCAGATACTCCAGTTCGCCCGTGAGGTGATGACACTCCAGCACTTCTGGCAGGTCTTGAATGCGATCGCAGAACTGGCCAATCTCCTGGGGCCGGGGCTGGGCGGTGAGGGTGACTTGCATAAAGCAGAGCAGGTGTAGGCCCAGCGCCTGACGGTTGATCACGGTCACGTAGCGATCGATAACGCGGTTTTCTTCTAGTTTTTTCAGCCGCTTTTGCAAACCAGGCGCCGAGAGGTTAACCTGGCGAGCCAGTTCTGACAGGGTAATGCGGCCATTCTCCTGCAGCAGCCGCAAGACCTGGCGATCTTTTAGGTCCAATGGCTCAGACATTTCGAGGGGTGGACGGTCTGCCATCATTAATGCGGCTATCAGCAGTTAAGAATTAAGCGCAAAACCCAGCTTAAGAGCTGATGTTTTATACTAATAATAAGTCAAATGAAAAATTTATTAGCTAAATTCTGATATTTAGTTAGTTTTTGAATCTTTAAAGCGCTTCAGAGTTTAGAATCTACCTTCCTCCACGCTCCAGAACGATCTATTGGGAGGACTTTCATGGATGATTTTTGCCCCGTTGTGGGATTTGACCACCTGGAGTTTTATGTCGGCAATGCTAGACAGGCGGCTCGCTTCTATGAGCAGTGCTTTGGCTTCAAGCTGACGGCCTATCGCGGGCTGGAAAACGGCGATCGCAAAGCAGCCTCCTACGTCCTAGAACAGGGTCACATTCGCCTAGTGCTCAGCACCGGCCTCAGCCCGGATCATCCCATTAGCCAGAGCGTTTTGAAGCACGGCGACGCGATCGCGGTGATTGCCCTGGCCGTCCCCGATGCGGCTTTAGCCTACAAAGAGACAACCCGGCGCGGCGCGGTTGGCGCAATTCCCCCGACCACTGAAACCGATGCCTATGGCAGCTATCGCTATGCCGCCATCCACCTCTACGGCGATGTCCGGCTGAAGTTTGTCGAGCGTCGGCACTATGGGGGCCTGTTTGCGCCAGGGTTTAGGCCTCGACAGGCTTTGACGCCGCTCACCAGCCCCATAGGGTTGTTGAACATTGACCATGTGGTCGGCAATGTGGCGATGGGCGAGATGGAGCGGTGGGCACAGTTTTTGGCCGCAGGGCTGGGATTTAATCTGTTGGCCCATTTTGACGAGAAAACCATTTCGACCCGGTACTCATCGCTGCAGTCCAAAGTGATGCAGGACAGCCGGGGCCGGATCAAGCTGCCCATCAATGAACCCGCCTCCGGTCAGCGCCAATCACAGATTCAAGAATATTTAGATTATCACCAGGGGCCAGGTATTCAGCATGTGGCCTGGGGCACCCACAACATTATTGAAACCGTGTCGCGGCTGAGACAGGCCGGGGTTGAGTTTTTGCCTGTGCCCCCCAGCTACTACAACACGCTGGCCGCCAGAGTTGGCCCAATTGACTACCCAATTGAACAACTAGCTGAGCTGGGAATCTTAGCCGATCGCAACCCGGACGGCTACCTGCTGCAAATTTTTAGCCAACCTGTGCAAGATCGGCCCACGCTGTTTTTTGAGGTGATTGAGCGGCACGGCTCTCAGGGCTTTGGGGAAGGCAACTTCAAGGCTCTGTTTGAGGCGATCGAGCGCGAGCAGGCGCGGCGGGGGAATCTCTAAAATGACTTACTACTACCAGATGGGCCAGATTCCCGCCAAACGCCACACCCAGTTTCGCCAGCCAGACGGTTCGCTATATCACGAAGAACTGATTGGCACTCAGGGCTTTGCCGGCATCCAGTCCCTGCTCTATCACCAGCGGCCCCCGACTCAGGTGCAGCAGATTGTGCAGCGACACGCTACAGCGATCGCGGTGGCAGACTCTGGCCCCCTGTGTCCTTACCATTTACGTACCGCCGACATTCCCGCAGGGGGCGAAGCCATCAGCGCCCGGATACCGCTGATGATGAATGCCCATCTCTGTCTCTCTGTGTGCCGTCCTACCGAGCCGATGCCCTACTGGTATCGGTTTGCCCACGGCGATGAGGTGATTTTTGTCCATGCGGGCACTGGCCTGCTGGAAAGTCAGTTTGGCCGTCTGCCCTACCGGGCCGGAGACTATTTGGTGATTCCGGCGGGGGTGCTGTGGCGGCTGCTGCCTGAACCAGACAGGGCCCAGCGGCTGCTGATAATCGAAGCTTGGGGCCACATCGAGCCGCCGCCTCGCTACCTGAATCGCTACGGTCAGTTTTTAGAAGCTGCTCCCTACTGCGAGCGAGATATTCGCCCCCCGCAGGAGCTGGCCCCTCAGAATACGGCAGGCTGGTTCGAGGTGCGGGTGAAGCATCGCCACGGCATTAGCCGCTATTTTTACGATCACCATCCCCTCGACGTGGTGGGCTGGGCCGGATACCTTTGGCCCTATACCTTCAATATTGCCGACTTTGAGCCGATTACAGGCCGCGTGCACCAGCCGCCCACCGTACATCAAACCTTTGCGGGGCCAGAATTTGTGATTTGCTCTTTTGTGCCCCGCCTGTTTGACTACCACCCCCAGGCGATTCCGGCTCCCTACAACCACGCCAATGTAGACACCGATGAAGTGCTCTACTATGTGTCCGGTAATTTCATGTCGCGCCAGGGAATTGAGCCTGCCTCTATCACGCTGCATCCGCGCGGTCTGCCCCACGGCCCCCATCCGGGCCGGTATGAAGCTTCCATCGGCCAAAAGCAAACCGAGGAATACGCCGTCATGATTGACGCTTTCCAGCCGCTGCAGCTCACTGCCCAAGCGATCGCCCTGGCAGACAAAGACTATCCCTATAGTTGGCGAGGAACCTGACTATGACTCACACCCTTTCAAAAGCCCCGGCGCTGCATATTTCGGCTCGCATTCAAGACCGTCTGCGTCAGGGTCGCCTCAGCCAGAGGCAGGTCAAAGACTGGCAAAACTTTTTAGAGACGGTGGATCGTCAGCTACTGCACCACCGCATCATTACGAATAACACCTATACCCGCTGGTTCAGTCAGGGCAAGGCTACTGACGCCGAGCTGAAGCACTTCATCCGCCAGTTCTCGGTTTTTTCCAATCAGTTTTTGATTGCCGCCCTGCTGAAAGTGATCAACGCCCCCACCCTGCAGCAGTCGCGGGCCGGACGAGAAATTTTGCTCAACGAGCTAGGCGTGATCTACCGCACCCCAGACCAGCCCATCGGCCACCAGCCTGTTCTCACCGAGGCGGAGAAAGAGCGTCAGGGCGACCCAGAGCTAGTCAATACGCGGGGCACGGTTGACGGCGGAATTTGCCGCTTCCGCGCCGCCCACTTTGAATGGCTGACGGATGTGGCCGCTGGCCTAGGGCTAGACTTTGCTGAAATTGGCAAGCGTCAGCAGGGCCGACCGACGACGCTGCATTTCTGTGATGAGCTGCAGCGGCTCTACGGCAGCGACGATCCGCAAATTGCCGAAGGGGCTAGCTTCGCGGTGGAAAACTGGGCGGCAGCGGGCTTCTGGCAGGAGCTGATTGAGGGCCTGACCCGTATCAAGCAGAGCCGATATCCCCACCTGCGCTTGGCCTTTTTCACCTGGCACAACCAGGTCGAAGCCCAACATGCAGGCCATACCCTCGAAGAACTGGAGGCGGTTTACTTTCAGCCAGCATTTGACCCAGCCAAATTCTTCCAGGGAGGCCGCGAAATCTTAGCGGCGATCGCCGTTTTTTGGGACGGCCTCAATCGCGATCGCCTCAACCATCTCTATCTGTGAGGGATGGCGCTATGGTCAAGCAGCTCTCCTTAGAAGCGCTGGTGCAGTGCGGCCTGACGCCGGAGACGGCAGCGCCACTGCGATTGCAGATCAATCCCTGGCTGACGGCGCTATCCCCGACAGAATGCTGGCAGCGGCTAACCCAAGAAATTCTGCGGCCCGATCAGCCCTGGGCCCTGCATCAGCGACTTTATGACCTCGTCTATGCCGACTGGGATGCCCGCCAAGGGCCGCCGCCAGCCTGGATTCCTACCCAGACAGAGATTGAGCGCACAAACATTGCCACTTTGATGAGAGCGGTGCCGGTGCAGTCCTACCCGGAGCTTCATGCCTGGTCGGTGCAGCAGCGAGACCAGTTTTGGCAACAGATGGTGCAGCGGTTGGGCATTCACTTTCAGCAGCCCTACAGCCAAATCCTAGATCTGAGCCGAGGGGTAGAATCTCCGGTCTGGCTCGTGGACGCGCGGTTGAATATTGCTGAGAGCTGCTTTCAGGCGGCGGCTGACGCGCCCGCCATTCTGTTTCAGCCAGAGGAAGGAGCTTTAGCGGTCGTGTCCTACGGCGAACTGCGTAGCTTGGCCCACCGGGTTGCCAACGGGCTGGTGGAGGCCGGATTGCAGCCGGGAGACGCCATCGCCCTTGACCTACCCATGACGGTTGAGGCGGTGGCGATTTATTTGGGGATTATTCTGGCCGGAGGTACGGTAGTCGCCATCGCCGACAGCTTTGCCCCTGAGGAAATTGCGACCCGTCTGCGGCTCGCCCCGGCCAAAGCTATTTTTACCCAGGACTTTATCCGGCGTGGCGGTAAGTGCCTGCCGCTCTATGACAGGGTGATCGAAGCGAATGGGCCCAGCGCCGTCGTGATTGCGAGCGAGCCTGGCAGCGCGCCCAAGCTGCGAGCGGGCGATCGCCTCTGGTCTGATTTTCTCAGTCCCAGCGATCGCTTCAGCGCCGTTCCCGCCTCACCCTGCGCCCCGATCCATATTCTCTTTTCCTCCGGCACGACCGGAGCCCCCAAAGCCATTCCCTGGACGCATACCACGCCAATCAAGTGCGCCGCTGACGGTCATCTGCACCAGGATATTCACCCCGGCGACGTGGTAGCCTGGCCAACCAATCTGGGCTGGATGATGGGGCCGTGGCTAATCTACGCCAGCTTGATTAACCGAGCGGCGATCGCCCTCTATGAAGGAGCACCCACAACGCGGGCCTTTGGTCAGTTTGTTGAAGCAGCCCACGTGACGATGCTGGGAGTGGTGCCCAGTCTGGTCAGCGCTTGGCAAACCAGCGGCTGCCTGCAGGGACTCGACTGGCATAGGATCAAAGCCTTTAGCTCTACTGGAGAATGCTCAAATCCCCACGATATGCTGTTTCTGATGTCTCGCGCCGGATATCGTCCGGTGATTGAATACTGCGGCGGCACCGAGATTGGCGGCGGCTATGTCACCGGCACTTTGGTTCAGCCTGCGGCCCCCGCGACCTTTACCACGCCCGCTCTAGGACTTGACCTAGTCATCCTGAACGCTGACCATCAGCCTGCCACCCAAGGCGAGGTATTCATCGTGCCGCCTAGCATCGGCCTCTCCACTGCACTACTCAACCGCGATCATCACCAGGTCTACTTTGCCAATACCCCCTCCCTCCCCACCCTGAAGCTGCGCCGCCACGGCGACCAGATGGAGCGCCTAGCCAACGGCTATTACCGCGCCTGGGGCCGGGTGGATGACACGATGAATTTAGCTGGAATCAAGGTCAGCGCGGTGGAAATTGAGCAGGTGCTCAATGCCGTACCCGGTGTGCGAGAAACGGCGGCGATCGCTGTCTCGCCTAGCGACGGTGGGCCAAGTCAGCTGGTGATCTACGCTGTTTTGACCTCAGAAAACAAAGTAGCCTCCTCAAACCTGCAGGCCACTCTGCAAACCGCCATCCGGCAGCACCTCAATCCCCTTTTCAAGATTCACGCCCTCAGAGTCGTGGCGGCCCTGCCCCGCACCGCTTCCAACAAAGTCATGCGCCGCCTTCTGCGTCGGCAGTTCTACGATTTGCTACAGCCCATTGCCAAAGTTGGTAACGCTGAATCGATATTGGAAAAATTCTGACGCAACTGCCGTTGTACCATTTGCAGCTTGGCGAGGATTCTACTGTGAGAACCTTGAGCGGGGGCAGTTACAGGTAGCAGCCTAAAAGCTGTTGTCGCCCCTACCTGAGCCAAAGTCTAAAACTAGCGCCATGAGCCAGTCCAGTCGGTAGCATATATGTGCCTGATCCTATTGGAAGACACCATGCGTTATAAATTGTTAGGGAACAGCGGCCTGCGCGTTTCAGAACTTTGTCTTGGCACCATGACCTTCGGTGAAGACTGGGGCTGGGGCGCAGATAAAGCCGAGAGCCAGAAAATCTACGACAGTTTTTGTGAAGCTGGCGGCAACTTCATTGATACAGCCAACATTTATACCAACGGCACCAGCGAGAAGTTTTTAGGCGAATTTATGGCTGCTGAGCGCGATCGCATCGTGCTAGCCACCAAATACACCAACGGTCTGGGAGATAAAAATCCCAATGGCGGGGGCAACCAGCGCAAGAGCATGATCCAGTCTGTAGAAGGCAGTCTCAAGCGACTGCAGACCGACTATATCGACCTTTTATGGCTCCACACCTGGGATTTTATGACCCCTGCCGCCGAAGTGATGCGGGCCTTTGACGACCTCATCCGGGCCGGTAAGATCCTCTATATTGGTATTTCTGACGCCCCAGCCTGGGTTGTAGCCCAGTGCAACACCCTAGCTGACCTGCGCGGCTGGACCCAGTTTATTGGTTTGCAGGTGGAGTACAGCCTAATTCAGCGCGATCCCGAACGGGAGCTACTGCCAATGGCGCGGACGCTAGACATTGGGGTCACAGCCTGGTCGCCCCTAGCCAGTGGGTGGCTCACAGGCAAATACACTCAGGGAGGCCAAAGCGATGAATCTCGCCGCCTAGACAGCGAAATGATGGCCGGATTCGTTGATCAAAACGAGCGTAACCGGGCGATCGCGCAGACAGTTGATCAGCTAGCCGCCGAAACAGGCTACAGTTCTTCCCAAATAGCGCTGGCCTGGCTGCAAGCTCAGGACGTCATTCCGATTGTGGGAGCCCGCAAGCTCTCCCACGTAGAAGACAACCTGAAATGTGTGGACGTACAGCTAACCGACGAGCAGCAGCAGCAGCTCAATCAGGTCAGCCAGATTGCCCTGGGCTTTCCCCATGACTTTTTCCAGGCAGACATGGTGCGTAACTTTGTCTACAACGGCACCTTTGAGCAAACTGATTCCCATCGCTACGCCCAGGTGAAAGAGCGCTAGGGTCAGGGCCAGCCGTCAACTAGCACTGGTGCTAGCCATAGCCGCCGCCGCCGGGCGTTTCAATCACAAAGCTGTCGCCCGGCAGCATTTCCACCTCAGCACAGGCATTCAGCTCTGCTACGGTACCATCCTGACGCTGCACCCAGTTGCGCCCGGTGGCGCCAGGGGCCGCGTTCTTTAAGCCAAAGGGAGGAACGCGGCGATGGCCAGACAAAATCGCGGCAGTCATGGCCGCCCGAAACTGAATTCGCCGCACAACCCCGTTGCCGCCCCGGTGACGGCCCGCACCGCCGCTGCCAGGCCGAATCGAGAAGGCACTTACCAGCACCGGAAAGCGCCACTCTAACACTTCTGGATCGGTGAGACGAGAGTTAGTCATGTGGGTTTGGACAGCATCGGCTCCCGTAAAATCGGCTCCCGCCCCAGCCCCGCCGCAGATGGTTTCGTAATACTGGTGCTGCTGATTACCAAAGGTGAAATTGTTCATCGTGCCCTGGGCCGCCGCCATGACCCCAAGCGCGCCATAGAGAGCATTGGCGATCGCCTGGGAGGTTTCCACATTTCCGGCCACCACCGCTGCCGGGTAGCGCGGATTCAGCAGGCTGCCGGCTGGGACCGTCATTTGAATCGGCGTCAGACAGCCTGCATTCAGCGGAATTTCATCATCAACTAGCGTGCGAAAAACATAGAGAACAACCGCTTTGCTAATGGCTAAAGGCGCATTCAGATTGCCCGACTGCTGGGGGGAGGTGCCCGTAAAGTCGATATGGGCAGTGCGCTGGGCGCGATCGATTCTGACCTGCACCTGGATTCGGCTGCCATCATCCATCGGGTAGGTAAACTGACCGTCGCTGAGCTGCTCAATCACCCGCTGCACCGAGGCGGTAGCATTTTCCTGGACGTGATGCATATAGGCTTGGACGACATCTAGGCCGTAGTGGCTGACAATCCGGCCTAGTTCTTGACTACCCCGCTCATTGGCGGCGATTTGGGCCTGCAGATCGGCAATGTTCTGGGCCGGATTGCGGGCCGGGTAAGGGCCTGCTGTCAGCTTGGCCTCTATATCTGCTTCTTGGAACTGTCCCTGAGCCACGAGCTGAACGTTATCCAGCAGTACTCCCTCTTGCTCAATGGTGGTACTGCAGGGCGGCATGGAGCCGGGGGTAATGCCGCCAATATCGGCGTGGTGGCCCCGCGAGGCGACGTAAAACAGCGGCTGTTTTGAGTTGATAAAGACGGGGGTGATGGCGGTGATGTCGGGCAGGTGAGTGCCGCCGTTGTAGGGATTATTGGAGATATACACGTCACCGGGTTTGAGGCTGTCCCCCTGAGCGGCAATCAGGCTGTGGACGCTTTCGCTCATAGAGCCGAGGTGGACGGGAATGTGGGGCGCATTGGCGACAAGCTGACCCTCAGCATCAAATAGGGCACAGGAAAAGTCGAGCCGCTCTTTAATATTGACCGAGTGGCTGGTGTTTTGCAGGGTAATGCCCATTTCGTCAGCGATGGACTGAAACAGGTTGTTGAAAATTTCTAGCAGGACTGGATCGGGGGCCGTCTGAGCCGCTGCCGTATCGGTCTTAGCAGTCTGCTCAGCCTCCGAATGCTGGCGCAGAATCAGGTGGTTGCGCTCGGTCAAGCTGGCCGCCCAGCCCGGTTCAATCACGTTGGTGCCGGTCGCTTCTACAATCAGGGCTGGCCCTGGCAGGCGATCGCCCGCCCGCAGGTCTTGCCGGCGATAGACCGGGGCGCGGTGCCACTGGTCGCGGCTGTAGAAAGACACGGTGGCGGCTGGCACTAGCGGCGCGGTGCGCGGGGCCAGTTGGGGTTCTGCTAGGGTCGGGGTACGACCAATCACCTCCACCGACAGGGATTCCACAATTAGGGCTTTGTCAGGGCGGGTGAAGCCGTAGCGCTGCTGGTGCTGCTGCTGAAACTGCGATCGCATTGCCTCGATTTCCCCAAAGGGCACCAGCAGAGATGAGTCGGTACCGATATAGCGCAGGTGGGCCTTAGGCAGCGTCTCAATCGCCTCAGCTTTCACCCCCTGATTGATCACCTGGGTGCGCCCGGTTTCAATTAGTTCCGCCAGCGTTTGCTGCAGCTGCGCTAAAACCTCTGGGGTCAGCTGCGCCTCTACCGCCTGTTCCTGCAGGCTGCGAATGTCGGCTAGACCGATGCCGTAGGCTGAGAGCACCCCGGCGTAGGGATGGAGAAAAATCTGCTTCATCCCCAACGCTTCGGCAATCAGACAGGCGTGCTGCCCCCCAGCACCGCCGAAGCAGCAGAGGGTGTATTCGGTCACGTCATAGCCCCGCTGCACCGAAATCTTTTTGATGGCACTGGCCATCTTATCAATCGCGATCGCCAAATAGCCCGCTGCCACCTGTTCTGGGCGGCGCTGATCCCCTGTCTGTTCGGCAATGGTCACGGCCTGCTGCTGAAACGCCTGCCGCACGATCTCCACATCCAAGGGCTGATCGCCCGCTGGCCCAAACACCTGCGGAAAAAAGTCAGGCTGCAGCTTGCCCAGCATGACATTGCAGTCTGTCACTGTCAGCGGCCCCCCTTGGCGGTAGCAGGCTGGCCCCGGATCGGCACCGCCCGACTCCGGCCCCACCCGGTAGCGGGCACCGTCAAAGCTCAGCACCGAACCGCCCCCGGCAGCAACCGTGTGGATTGACAGCATCGGTGCTCGCAGCCGCACTCCGGCCACCTCGGTTTCAAACGTGCGCTCATACTCGCCGCTGTAGTGGGACACATCCGTGGAGGTGCCCCCCATGTCAAAACCGATGATTTTGTCGAAGCCAGCGCTGAGGCTAGTCTTCACCGCGCCGACAATACCCCCCGCCGGGCCAGAGAGGATACTGTCTTTGCCCTGAAACAGATGGGCGTCAGTCAGGCCGCCGTCGGACTTCATAAACTCCAGCTTTGGCCCGCTTTGAGTGGCAGCTGCAGGCTCTAGGGCCGCCGCCACCTGATCGACATAGCGCCGCAAAATCGGTGAGAGGTAGGCATCGAGCACCGTGGTATCTCCCCGGCTGACAAACTTCATCAGCGGGCTGACCTTGTGAGAAACCGAAATTTGGCTAAAGCCAATCTGCTGGGCGATCGCCGCCACCTGCTGCTCATGGTCGGGGTAGCGATAGCCGTGCAGAAAGACAATGGCGCAGGCGCGGATGCCGTCATCATAGGCTTGCTGCAGCGCTTGCCTGACCTGCGCTAGCGCTTCCTGAGTCAGGGGCAATCGCTCTTCCCCCTCAGCGCTGTAGCGCTCATCTACCTCCACCACTCGCTCATAGAGCATCTCCGGCAGCTCAATCTGGCGGGCGAAGATATTAGGACGGTTTTGATAGCCGATGCGCAGACCGTCGCCAAAGCCGCGCGTAGTCACAAATACGGTGCGATCGCCTTTGCGCTCAAGCAAGGCATTAGTAGCCACTGTCGTCCCCATCTTCACCACTTCAACTTCACCGCCAGGAATCGCCGCTTGGTCAGAAAGCCCCAGAATGTCACGGATGCCCTGAATCACGGCGTCCTGGTAGCGATCGGGCTGTTCTGAAAGCAGCTTGTAAATAATCACCCACTGCTGATCCGGCAGGGCCATCACCTGAAAGCGGTTTTGAGCCGAAAGGCGATCGGCCAGGATGGCATTATCGGTGACGGCAACTAAGTCGGTAAAGGTGCCACCGCGATCGGCAAAAACTTTAAGCATGAGTTTTTCTAGTAGGTTTAGTTGAAGTAGGGTTAGGGATATCCCAGACCCAGCGCTGCTGGGCCGCATCGGGTTGAACAGTGACGATTTCGGCGGGAGGATGGAGGCGATCGCAGCCGCTGGCAAACTGAATTGCCCCAGTGACGCCCTGAAGCGATTTTTGCTGCACCCGAAAATAGTGGTGGAGCTGCCTGAGCAGCGCCATGCGATCGCAGCAGGGCCAGCGGGCCAGCACCGTCTGCAGCATCAATAAGGCATCAAAAGTCGTAGCGCTGCGCCAGGTCAACCGGCCCGCTCCCCAAAGTGCCTGCCCTAGCCGACAAAACTGCTGCGCCACTGGCTGAGACTGATAACCATTAGTACAGCTGCGCCAATGCCAGGGTACGCAGGCCACAATCGGAGCCGGAGCGGTTACTGTCTGCGGGCGATCGCGTTCGTACATCCAGTGCAGCACGTTTTCCTGATAGAAGGTGGCCGATCCGGCAATTAGGCAGGATTTGAGGTTCAAACGGCTGATCAGTCCGGCGTTGTTGAGCGAGTTGGGTTCAAGGCCGCCATCGGGAATCACCAGCAAGATATCCGCCCCTTTGGCTTCAATCTCCTGCAGGTAGCGATGGATCGAATCAGGCTGCTCGCTAATGCGATCGCACTCTGGCAGTAGCTCAAACTGGTGAGAATGCTGGGCAATATGCGATCGCACTGCCGCCCGGTAAGACAGGCAGTATTGACTATTGCGGTTGTAGATCAGCGCCACCCGTTGCGGCTGAGTTGCGGAGCAACCAGCGAGATAGTTGAGCAGCGCTGCTGCGTTGTCTCGATCGGGCGTGGTCAACCGAAAGAAAGACTGTTGGAGGCCAGTAGAGAGGGCCGAGAGTGTATCAGCGGTGCTGCTGGCATTGACCAGCGGCAGTCCCTGCAAAGCGTAAAACGGCAGGGCTTTTTCAGTCATTTCGCTAGAGTAGTGCCCCACTACCGCCATCAGATTTAGCCCAGGGGCTAAGGCCGCTAACTGCTCCGCTGTGGGATTGTCCGCATCGTAGACATGGTTGGGGTCGTTGACCACCATAATCTGCAAGGCTATCGGACGCGCTAAGCTTGCTGCTGCAACTATTTCAGCCGTCGGCAGTCCGGCTAGATCTAGCGCTCGGTCGAGACGCCCCTGCTGCAAACAGTGCCAGTTCGTCTGCCACTGAAGCTGAGCCGCTCCGCGCAGCACCTCAGCCGCGACCTGTCCCTGGTTGTGGTGAAACGGTACCACCACCGCCAGCAGATAGCACTCAATATGACGGTTTTGTAAGCGATCGCGCTGTAGCTCCACTAGCGCATTATTCAGGTAAATTAAGATTTCGGGATTGCCCCGGCTATAGGCAGTCTGCTCTTGGCGCCAAGCTGCGGCAAAGGCGTTCAAAGCCTGGTAGTATAAGCCACGCTGATAGAACCGGGTACCTTCTCGCTGGGCCTGGGCGATCGCCCGATCCGGAGGTGGTAGAAATACCTGGCGGCCCAAACTCCCCTGAAAGTTATCGCTATTGAGCTGTGGGGGCGGCTGCAAGCGATAGCCATTTTGCGGGTCATAGAGAAAATTCAAAATTTTGACCCAGTTTCCGGCGATCGCTTCGCGCGGCACGCCCATAAGCTGGGCAAAGGCCGGATAGATTTTGCCGCTAAGGCGATCGCGTACTTGCCGATCGGCTTTTGCAAGCTGCTCTAGAGCACTTTGGTGAGTAGACAAATGAGATTGCCGATTAGCTGGAGTGGGGAGGGTCGAGGATAACGACTGAGCCTTAGCTGACTGCCGATCTAAAGCCAGTCGTAAGTCTGTCTCAGAGCATTGACACCGCTGCGCCGCCAGACGAATCGCAATATCTTGGCGAGAATAGCCCAACAGTAGCTGACAGACCGTAGCACGATCATCAACTGCCAGCGACAGCTGCTGCCACAGACGCCCCAAGTCAAGGCCTAAAGCTTCGACAGCCGACAGATATCCAGACTCCATGCATTTGTCTCCGTCACTGTCTTAAATCATATTGATATCACCCGATGAGTATGGACAACGACTGTTGCCAGCTTTTCAACAAATGTCGCCGCCTTTATCAGCATCGGTGCTCATGGAAATCTTCTTGGGTTTTCGGGATGGCGACAAAAGCGATCGCGTCTTTGCAACTTCCAGCAGCGCTCTAGCAGCCAGCGCGGCTCTTCTTCTAGGGCATTGCGACAGCAAAAGCCGTGATGATGGCTTACAAAATCTGAATAACTAATCTGCCAGCACTGTTCTAAAAAAGCATTGCTGAGACAACCGTTGAGATATTGTCTTTGATAGCGCTGCCAGTATTTACGCGGATTGAGGATGGCCGCTCGATGGCGCGACCAGAGCGGTTGGTTGAGGTATTGCCAAAGCGGAAAATGCATGGGTCTAGTGATTATTACCAGCAGTTACGGCAGTCCGGCGATCGCCTGAATGGGTGACGACCGGGTCAGTCGGAGAATGGTCTGATTGACGGCGCTGACCGCCAATCAGAATATAGGCGGCGGGTACGAAGTACAGCGCCAGGAGAGAAGCACCACCAATGCCCCCAGCGATCGCAATAGCCAGGGGCCGCCAGAAGGGATCGCCGTCGGCCAGCAGGGGAATGAAGCCAGTGACGGTGGTGACGGTGGTGGTGAGGACGTGGCGGGTCGCTTTGATCAGGACTCGCTGGACGGCCCTAGGGTCGCCCTGACTAGCCTCTGGATCTTCGTTGAAGGCAGTGAGCACCACAATTGAGTCATTGATCGCGATGCCCACCAGGCCCATCGTGCCGACAATAGCCATGAAACCCAGCAGCGAGCCGAACAGCTTGAGGGATAACAGAGACATGCCAATAGAGGCGATCGCGACGACGGCAATAATGCCCGCCTGGCGAAACGAGCCGAGGGAGAGCACCAGCGCCGTCACCATAACCAGTCCCAAAATCGGCACGTACAGCAGCAGATTGCCAACAGCAGTGTTGCGTTCGGCATATTCGCCGCCAAACTCATAGCGGTAGCCGGGAGGAAGCTCAAAGTTGGCGGCTGCCAGCTTTTCCTGCAGCGCCGTCAGCACTGTATCTGGCAGAACGCCGGAAGTGATGAAGGCTTGAACCGTGTTCACTCGCTGCTCATCCCGGCGGGCAATACTGGCAAGTTCAGGCACCAGGTTGAATTCACCCAGGGCAGCGGTGGGGCGGAAGGCCCGATCTTGGGCCTGATCGGGGCGTAAATCTAGAGAGGCGAGGGCTTCTAGGCTGGCGCGATCGCGGTTAGTCAGCCGCACCCGGACAGGCAGATTTTCAGTTGATTCTAGAATGGCACCGCCAGTCACCCCTTCGGCATAGGCGGCCAACTGCTGGGCGATCGCGGTGTTGTTTAATCCCGCCTGCTGCACCTGCTCATTGTCTACAAACAGCCCCAGCTTCGGTCGGCCCTCAGTCAGGTCATCGCGGACGTGAATGACATCGGGAATGGTGGTCATGAGCTGCCGCACTTCCATGCCCAGACGGCGCAGCTCGCGGATGTCGGGGCCGTAGAGCCGCAGCTCCACCGGAGCCGCAAAAGGCGGTCCCTGCTGAAATTTTTGCACAATGACCCGGCCTGCAGGCAGCAGCGCCTCCAGTTCTTCCTGCAGCGTTCGCACCAGTGCCTCTACCCCGGCATCAGTCTTAAGCTGCACCATTGCCTGGGCGTAGTTGGGCTGGTTCTGGCGGCTCCCCGTGAGGTTGTAGTAAAACTTGGGCACGTTTTCGCCAATAAACCAGTGTACCTCTTGCACATTGTCGTGGCCTAAAATCACCTGCCGCGCCTGCCGCACCTGCGCCTCAGTTTGCTCCAGCGCGGTCGAGGCCGCAAATTCGACTTCAATGTGAAACTGATCGCGATCGAGTAGCGGAAAAAACTGATTGTCTAGCGTTCGCGCCAGCATAAAGCCTAGCAGCGGCATCGTCAGAGACAGGGCGATCGCTAAGCGCGGTCGAGCTACCACGCGCCCAATTGACCAGCGATAAGGCCGTCTCAGCCGGGGCAAAGTGATGCCCTCAGTCCACCAGGCCCCTGGCCGCATCAGCAAAAGAACAATTTTGGTGCGAATGCCAGAGTGAGGCGGGGCGCTTGACGCCTGTGCTGAAGAGGCCGCCAGAATTTGCTCATAGCGATCGCGGCTGTTACCTAACAAGCGACCCGCCAGCGCGGCAATGACGGTCAGGGAGATGACCAAGGAGGAAATTAGGGACAGAATGACGCTGAGGGCAATCGAGCCGACGAACTCACCGGCTCCGCCCGGCAGCAGGTAGATTGGCAAAAAGGTCATCACCGTCGTCAGCGTTGAGGCCATCAGCGGTACCTGCAGATACTTCACGGTTTTGCGAACTGCCAGCAGCGGCGGGTCACCGTGCTGCAGCTCCATTTGAATCTCATCAACTACTACAATCGCGTTGTCAATTAGCAGCCCCAGGGCAATAATCAGCCCGGTGACAGACATCTGATGGACAGGGACGCCAAAGACGCTCATCCAGCCAAACACGGCAAAGATAGTGAGGGGTAGAGCAGCTCCGACAACGATGGCCGAGCGCCAGCCCATCGATACCAGCGTCACGCCCACCACCAGCGCCGCGCCGATGACCAAGTTTGAGAGCAGGGTGCTAATGCGATTGGCCACATAGCTGCTTTGGTCAAAAATCACGTCTAGGCTGATGCCGGCAGGGAGGCGATCGCCGAAGGTCTCGATGGCTGCCTGCATCTCAGTCATCCACTGATCAATCCGCCGCCCCGACTTCATCATCACGCCCACCACCACAGCGGGCTTACCGCCGACGATGGCCTGACTGCTGCGGGGATAGCGGATACCGCGTTCAACGCTGGCAATGTCGCTGAGCCGGGTAAATTGACCGGCCCCCGTCTGAATCGGCAACTGGCGAATTTGCTCTAAGGTTTCCAGCTCGCTCTCTACCTCAATCGCCACGTTCTGATCGGGGCTGCGAAGCTGTCCAGCACTGACTTTGGCGTCACTGAGATTGATCTGATTAGCTAACTGCTGCGGCGACAGGCCCACCCCCACCAGCTCTGCCGCATCGATTTCCACCAAAATCTCTTCATCAGGGCTACCGAAAAACGCCACTTCTTCCGTCCCGTTTACGCCGCGCATAACCACCGCTAACGCCTCGGCATAGCGGCGCAGCACGGCGTAGTTGGGCGCAGTCGCTGGAGTCCAGGTCAACGACGCAATGAGGGTATACGCCTTCATATTGGTTTCTTCTAGCGTCGGTGCCGCCGCCCCCGCCGGAAACGTCGCCGCCGCATCGGCCATCTGATCGCGCACCTTCGACCAAATCGGCTGGGCCTCAGTAACCGTGTCTACCAGCTCCACCGACACGCTAGAGAATCCCACCCGCGATGTGGAAGATAGGGTTTCTATTTCTTCAATTTCTGCCAGTTCTGCTTCCAGTACCGTCGTTACCAGCGCTTCGACTCGCTCGGCGCTAGCGCCTGGAAACGCAGTTTTCACTACAGCGGTACGGGCTACCAGCTCAGGGTCTTCCTGGCGCGGCAGGCCCTGGTAGGACGAGAAACCCCAGCCTAGAATCAGGACGATGGTGAGGATGAGGAGACGGATGTTGGTAAAGAAAGGTTGGGACATGGGCCAAAGGAGATAGGGAAAAGACTAGCCGTAAATTCGGCCAAACCGGGGGAAGTAGGGCGGCTGGACGGGTAGAAGCCTAGCGAGCGCGAACGGTTTGACCGGGGACAAGGCGATGGACGCCGCTAGCAACGAGGCGATCGCCCGCCGCTACGGTGCCGCGAACTAAGACGCGATCGCTTTCCTGGTGCAAAACCTCAACGGATTGGGGCTGCACTTTGTAGAGGTCTGCTTCCTCTGTAGGCATCAGCCCGTAAGTGCTCCAGAGGCCGCGAATGTCTTGGGTAAGCGCGGTAATGGGTA
Source organism: Sphaerothrix gracilis Ecp01 (assembly GCF_030405905.1). Lineage (NCBI taxonomy): Bacteria > Bacillati > Cyanobacteriota > Cyanophyceae > Nodosilineales > Nodosilineaceae > Sphaerothrix > Sphaerothrix gracilis. The sequence goes on along the minus strand of NZ_JASATW010000024.1, from coordinate 63,616 downwards.
GCCAAATGCCTGCCGTTGGAATAGTTTCAGCTATCTCCACCCGGACGGTTTGGCCGGGACTGATACGGGGAACGGCGGCCTGGTCTAGCTGCAAAACCACCACCTGAGTGCGGGTTTCCGGGTCAACTTCTGGCAGCACAGCGGCCACGGTTGCCGGGTAGCGATCGCCCTCTAAGCTCAGGGTGTAGGCGTCTCCCACCTGGAGCTGACTGGCTGTTTCTACAGGCATCCCAATGCGGGCTTCAGGGGCAACGTTTTCCACCAGCCGCACAACAGCCTGTCCTGCGCTGACCACGGTGCCCTCATCTACCTGGCGAGTAGCAATGATGCCAGCAAAGGGCGATCGCAAGGTGCTTTTGTTCAGGGTGGCATCAAGGTCAGCGATCGCCGCTTCTAGCTGCCGCACGACTGCCTGCTGGGCCAGAATTTGTTCTTGGCGGGTGCCGTCCGCCCG
>NZ_JASATW010000024.1:0-63152 GCF_030405905.1 Sphaerothrix gracilis Ecp01 | reverse complement strand
GTTCGGCTAAGCTGCTGCGAGCCTGATCGAGCTGGGCCTGCAGGGAGCGCTGACCGTAGGTAAACTCGTCGAGTTCCTCTTGGGAAATGGCCCCTTTCTGGTAGAGAAATTCCCGCCGCGATCGCTGCGTCCGCTGCAGGGCAAGCTGCTGTTCAATCTGGCGGACTGCTGCCGCTGCCGCCGCGATATCTTCTGAGCGTGGACCCGCTTCTAATTCGGCTAGCTGAGCCAAGGCGCGGGCTTTTTCCGCCTCTAGCTGCTGGCGCTGAGCCTGCAAATTACTCGTGTCTAGCCGTGCTAACGGCGTTCCGGCAGCCACGCGATCGCCCGCCTGCACCAGCATCGTCACTAGCTGGCCGCCGCGCTCAAAGCCTAAATCGCTGGCACGCAAGGCGGCCACTTCGCCGGTATACGTCCTAGAAACGTCATAGCTGCTGACCCCTTCTGCCACCAGGGTTTCTACAGTCAGTACCGTCGATGAGGCGGCTGTCACTGAGGCGTCGGAATCAGTCAGGCGCACTTTGGCGACGGGAAGGCCAATCAGCAGGATGAGGGCGATCGCGCCGACCCCAACAGCTTTTTGCGGCTGACGCCGCAGCCGCGCGATCGCTTTCTTGAGAGAAATGTGAGCCTGCTGGGACTGGGAGGGAGAGGCTGTCATAGCAAGTCCTTCAAATAACCGCAAATAGTTCAAACGTACGTTTTAGTCGGCCTGTCATCAAACTGGGCCTAAATTCCAGCTTGCAACAGGCTCCTATCCGCTCAGAATATGGAGATTAGCCCTCAAGCTCTGAGCGTTCTCACGCTAAGGGCAAAGAATACTTAATAAGATTAGAACGTACGTTTGAAAAAATGGCAAGGTAATGGCAAACAGTTGCGGCGACCTGAAAGCTGCAAACCTTTGAGTCTGTCCGGCTTCTGACATAGCATAGATATTGTTCGTACGTTTGAATAAAATGAGCAGCGCCACGACAGCCGATACCAAAACCCAGATTCTTGACGTTGCCGAACGCCTGATTGCCGAGAAAGGCTTTGCTGGCACGACGCTGCGCAATATTGTCAGCGCAGCAAAGGTCAATTTAGCTGCCGTTCACTACCACTTCGGCTCCAAAGAGGAACTCTTTCGCGCCGTCGTCCGTCGCATCGCCGTCCCCGTGACGAAACGCCAGCTCAAACTGCTCAAGCAGCTCCAAGAAAAGACAGCAACGGCCTCCGTCGAGGCGCTGCTGACAGCGTTTCTCACCCCTCCGCTAGAATTTATCGGCGGCGATGACAACCATCGCATTGTGCGCGCTCAGTTTATGGGCCGCTGCCGCACTGAGCCAGAACCTATTCAAAACATTGCCTACCAAGAATTCAGCGTCAGCACCGAACCTTTTTTAGATGCCCTGCAGCGCGCGCTACCGGAGCAGTCGCGATCGCAAATTCACTGGAAACTTGATCTGGTAGTCGCCGCCCTGATTCGTGTTCAGATGGAGGCTGGCAAACCCAATGCCCTGCTCCAAAGTAGTCAGTCCCAGGATATTCAAGCGACTATCTCAAAGCTAGCCACTTTTTTAGCGGCTGGCATGTACCAGTGATGCCCTGCTAATTAGTGAATCCAATGCTGACGGCAGCATTCTTGCGGTTGCAAATAAGTTTGTTTGGGACTGCCATAGGGCCTGGCATACACGACAAATAAAGTTGTTAGCCCTAAGCAAAGCCAGACGCCAAACCCGTATTGAGACGACATCTCGATTGACCTATAGCTGCTAAGACAGCTTATTGCCGGTGAGATGGGGGCGTTTGCCGAGCCGGAATTGGCAACAGCTTCCTAGCAGGGGCGAAGTGAGTAGTAACCCTGGTCAAAGCCGGGTAGCTAGCAGCGCAGCAAGCTGCCAAGACCAACATTAGTTCTACAGGTAGAAAAAGATTGACTGACATGAGAATCGCCTCTTAAAAATACGAATCGAACCAGAGGCGCGTTCCTTCAGGCATAAAACCCTACTTCCGTCCTTTGCTGATTAGGAAAAGACCTGCAAAAGGATGAACGTGTTTGTCACCCATGTTACTTTTTCAACCTGAGCTGTCAAGCGGTAATTTATTGCCGTAGTTGCCCAAATCTGGAGCGTCTGAAGCCGCTGTAAGCCCCGAATTGACAGCAGCCTGTCCCGGTCAGCGTCCTTGCCACAATCGCTTTTTGAGCAGCTTCAATATCGGCAATTCATAACACAACGGCGATCGCCCCGCTGTCTCTAGGCGATCGCCGTTTCAGTTCTGCTAAAGGCTGCGGCTTAATCTAAACCGCCTAAGCGATCGGGGGGCCAAAAGCGAGCCGCCGCCCGACCAATAATATTTTCCTGGGGTACATAGCCCCAAATATGACTGTCGGTGCTGTTATTGCGGTTGTCGCCTAGCACGAGGTAAGAAGCTTCGGGTACAATCTCCGGCCCCCACTGATAGCTGGGGGGTGCTTTGATATAGTCTTCCTCTAGAGCCTCGCCATTGATAAGGACCTGACCCTCTGTGACCTCTACCTGGTCGCCAGGCAAACCAATCACCCGTTTGATATAGGCATCACGCCGCCCTCCTATCGGAAACAGCTCAGCGGGCGGCCAAAAGACGACAATATCCCCCTGCTGCGGCGCATTGAAGCGGTAGCTGATTTTTTCAATGATTAGCCGATCGTTGATTTGCAGCGTCGGTTCCATCGAGCCAGAGGGGATATAGCGCGCCTCAGCTACAAATTGACGAATCCCTAAAGCCAGGAAAATACTCAGACCGACGGTTTGTAAACCTTCAACCCAAAGATTTTGCTGCTTTCTTGACACCTTAACAACCCCTAAAGACAAGTTTGGTATGTCCTATTGTACTCAGGCAAACAGGCAGCGATCGCAGAGCTGTGACATTTGTCAGGGCGGCTGTTATCCCTGAGGTCTTTAACAGGCGATCGCCCTGAGGCTCCGGTTTTTTTAGTAGAAGTCTAGATTAACGGGCTAGATGAGCGATCGCAGCTCCCTCCCAAACCCGTTACAATCACGCAGGTATTTTCCACCAGCATCGCCTGGGTCGTGGCAGCCGCTGTCTCTACGCCGCCCGGTCCCTCCACAAACAAAGGCTGAGCCGCCACTTCGACGCCTGCATCTCGCGCCACCGTTGCCATGAGCTTAGGATTAACCGTCGTCTCAGCAAAAATGGTAGGCACCTGCGCCGCCTTCACCTGATCAACCAGGGCTGTTAAATCGCCAGCGGCTGGCTTTTCTGCCGTACTCAGTCCGCTCAAAGCCCCCGCCACCTCAAAACCGTACGCTGCTGCAAAATACTGAAAGGAATTGTGGGTGGTCACCAGTTTGCGATCGCCTGCGGGCACCGTGGCGACCTGATCCTGAATCCAGCGATCCAGTTCGGCAAACTGAGCGGAGAGCTGGTCAGCTTGGGTCTGATAGAACTCAGCCTGTTCTGGGTGAACATCAGCTAGCTGAGCGGCAATGACCTCAACGATAGCGGCGTTATGAGTCGCATCATGCCAGATATGGGGGTCGGCGCTGCTGCCAGAATCATGTTCATCCTCCTCATGGCCGTGACTATCGTGCCCGTGCTCCTCGCGCGCTAGAGGTTGAGGCACAGCGGCTTCGTAAACAGCGACCCTGACGGCTTGATTGCGGCTAGCGGCAATCAAGCTCTCTAGATTGGGGGCAAAGCTGTAGCCCCCATACAGTACCAAATCAGCCTGATCGAGAGCCTGCCGATCCGCAGGTCGGGCCTGATAGGTGTGGGGATCTTGGCCGGGTGACATTAGGCAGGTGAGGGTGACTGTGGACTGGGCAAGCTGCTGGGCTAGATCGCAAAGAACGCTGGTTGTGGCGACCACCTTAGGTAACGCCGTCTTAGGTAACGGCGCGTCGGCAGCAGGTGGCTGCGAAGAGGGGGCCGACTGACAACCTACCAGCGCCACCGCTAAAGACAGGCCCACTAAAGCGGTCAGCCGCGCTGAATTGAAAGCCATCGATTGGAACATGGTTATACCTCGCCACCGGACTTGAGAATGATTATCATTTCGTTACACTAGGCTAGAAGCTGCCCTTCGACTTGTCAACCCGGTAAGTCAGGCTCTAGGTTCAGGCAGGGTTCAGGCAGTGACAGTTCTAAGGCCAAAACCCATCTGTTTAAGGTAATCCGGTTTGCTGAATGAGCCAGCCCAGCCAGGATTGTCTCTCGGCGGCGTTCAGATGAGCGATCGCGGATTTGCCCACCTGTTTTGAGAGTGCTGCTTTAATTTGGGCAGGGGTCCAGTTGAGCTGCAAGAGCTGTCTGAGTATTGCTATGAGCTGTTGACGCTGCTCGTCACGCTGGCAGGCGGCAGGCGACTGGAGCTGCTCTAAAGCCTGCTGCAGCCGGGCAGAGGAGGCGATCGCCCACTCTAAAGCCTCCGTCAGTAAAATGGGGTCGTCCGAGCGCAGATAGTCCTGCATTCGAGCAGTCCACTGGGTTTCTTGCTGGCTGAGCTTTTGGGCCTGATGAGGCTGTCCTAGCTGCTGAAACTGCTGGCGGCGGGCCTGAGACTGGTAGCGCAGTGTCTCAAGTAGCTGCTTTAGCTCACTCGCTGTCTGCGCAGGCGGCAGTTCAGGCAAATTACGGCCTGGGATAGCCTGAAAAGGCGGGAGGCGATCGCTGCAGGGTTGATCTGGCAGGGAATTACGACCTGCGGGCGATAATAAGCTTACAGGACTAGAGCCATTTGCTGCGCCCTCAGCGCTAGCAAATGGCTTGTCTGTTTGAATAAGCGGGGGGGGTGTCCATAAACTGGGGTGCCAGAGATCTTTGTGACGATAGAGAGAACTGCCGCCAATACCGCAGCGAACTAAACAATGAAACCGAGCAGTTACTGTTTCAGGCAGCTCTGACTTATCCAGTAGAGAGCTGACCGCCTGCTGAATTTTCTGCCGGGTAGCCTGAGTCTGGCGTTGATTCCAGGTAAGGCTTTTGGGTAAATCAGAGCTTTGCGCTGTCACAGCGGCCTTGTATTTACCCTGCCGGGTGCCATAGTGAAAATACCGGCTATTTTCGATACAGCTAGCCCATTCAGTAGCCCGTTTCTCAATTTCGGATTGATGCTGACACCATTGTCGATAGCCAGGTAAAGCAGTTGCGATCGCCACAATCTGATTGATTAGCGATTGTCCCTGTAGTGGTAAACCACCGTGTAAAACATGGTGAAATATATAGGCTCGCATGGTGATTCGACCCAGCAGTCGATTAGTTTGTCCCGGCCCAGTCCAGCCCAGCTCAATTTCAGCATTGAGATCGTTGAGAAACTGGTCAGCCTTCCCTGAAATTTGATAGCGACGCCTGCGGGCTTGTTTTAGTACCGCACTGACTGTTTGCTGGCTAATCCAGTTATGGTGCTGGCAGGTATGCCACTGGTGTACAAAAGCTGATCGACTTGTCCAAATCGGCTCAAAACTGCTGTTGAGCAAGTAAGAGCCTTCCTGTAGCGGTAAGCGATGACCATTGAAGAGCTTGGGCCGACCCTGAGTAACATAAAGTCTAGGATTGGGAAAAACTTCTAGCTGTCCGGCAGCAGTAGAAAAACCAGCGTTGTTCAATAGAGCAGTGACCGCTGCTGCTAGTTCCCAGGATTTCTGAGGCTTGGCTAGAGGAAAGTAAAGATGCAGGCCGCCGCTATAAGAAGACGTGCAAGCTAGGTAAGCTGCCAGACCCAGCGGCTCTAGGCTATTGACCAGTTTGGGAATAGCCAGAGGATCCCGGCTGGGATGGTAAGGACTGTTTTTGTCAATATCGAGTAGGCAGTAGCCTGTCTGAGAACTGAACCGGACACCGAAGAGATAGCTGCCTTGCTGCAGCAGGCGATCGCTTAGCGGATAGCGACTTTCAGTTTGCCAGTGGGGGGTAGCACCGGGCAGAGGGTGTTCGGCATAGAGATAGTCATAGCGATGCGGAAAGAGCGAAAAAAACGGGTCTTCTCGCTCCTGGACATATTCAAAAGCCGCTGCAATCGCTACGATAAGTCACCTCCCAGCCAGGTGGAGGAGACAAAGCGGCTAAGTTTAAGAAGAGAAGCGATCGCGAAGCAGTGGCCAGGCCAAAAATGCTTTGCTAAAAAGTGGCTGTAGTTGCTAGGATTTAAAAGCATATAGATGAGTGCTTATAAGCACTAAGAACTCAGCTCACAGGTGCTTAAACCTGAGCACAGTTCTCTTTGCCGACAAGCGCAAAAGCTTATAAGTGCAAGAATCTAGGCTTTACGTCAGTAAAGCTGTTTAGGCAATAAGAACCCTTAGCGGACTGTGGTAGGGATGCGGAGGGTTCTTATTTTTAGGTTATTTTTTCTAGAATTTTTTATCGGCTGCTCTCCTCGGTAATTTGCCCAAGCTGTTTGTCAATCCATAATGGCGTTAGATTAACACTGAACCAGGGCAACCTCAATGACTGGAAACGGCGTATACGCCGGAGTTACAGGTAGGGTATACGCCGGAGTTACAGGCAAAACTATACGCCGGAGTTACAGGCAAATTTTGAACCATACGCCGGAGTTACAGGCAAAACCATACGCCGGAGTTACAGGCAAAAAAACAGTTTTCCCGTACTGCAGTCGTTAGCAAGGTTGGTCATACCCAAACCATACGCCGGAGTTACAGGCAAAATCATACGCCGGAGTTACAGGCAAATTTTGAACCATACGCCGGAGTTACAGGTAAAACCATACGCCGGAGTTACAGGTAACTTGCTAAAAACGTACGTCGGCGTTACAGGTGACTTTATAAAAGTACATGCTTTATTCCTGGGTGTTACGGAAGTTTCCTCGAAATATACGTCAGCGTTACAGGTAGAGAGATTGTAAAATTCATTTGTTATCGCTTAACTGAAGTAAGCCGCGTCACTTTATTTCCCGTTTTGCCTGTGAGCGATCAAAAAGAGCCAAACGCCGAAAGCTTTCCAGTTGACGGTCAGCTTTTGCGAGTGATGCCCCGCGCCAGCGCCTCTCTAAAGAATCCAGATGTGCAACTGCCGATTCTGCGGTCAGACGGCGATGGCTATTATCTGGAAATGAGGGTTGAAGCCGATGCCAGAGACGAATCAGAACTGGCGGTGATTCGCCGGGTGCCTTTAGAGGATCTTTCTGAGGAAGAATGGGAAGAACTTAAAGCCCAATACACCGATCTCGATCTCAATACCTGTATTGATAGAGGTATCAGCAAGGGGTTAGAAAAAATTCAGGATCGGCGAATCCAGCGGCTGATCATGGCTTTGCTGACATTCCTGAACCCGCGACAGGTTTCCATTGTTCTATTTTTATATCGGCTAGCAGCCCAGCAGGAACAGGGCCCACTGGTTTCGTTTCGCTCCAATGATTTGCTAGAAGCGCTGGGCTACACACGCACTAAAGACGGTGGCTTTGCTTCTAAAGTGCGATCGCAGCTACACCGTGACCTCGTAGCCTTACACCGAACTGAACTGGTATTTGCTCAGTCCCTCCGCAACGGCGACAACGTGGGTGCTAAGGTCACGATTAAAAGCGTGCTGCGAATTCGCGACTACGAAATTGACAATGTCCCACGCGACTTTGACATTGCCAAAGCTGCAGACTATACCTACGAACTGGCAGATGCCTACACCCTGTCGCTGGAGTTTTTCGAGGGGCCGGGGCGCACTGGGGACTATGTCCTGTTTGCCAACAATATGGATATCAGCCAGCGCTTGGGCAGTAATGCTAAAAATGACTATAAAACTAAGCTGCTGGTTTATTTAGCCAGCCGGATGAAATGGGATCGACCTGACGACGGCCAGTACCTCAATATTTCTAAGCGCTACCTGTTCAAAAACTTAGACCTGCTGGGCAGTAACTCGTCTCGCAACAACCAAATTTTCTGGCGTACCGTTGAGGAACTGAGACAGGAAGACTATATTCTGGGTGCTCAAGAACTACCCGGCAAAAAGCGATCGGCAACGATTCAGTTTCAGATTAACCCTGAAAAACTGCAAAGTTCTTAGGGGATACTGTTCCAAGCTTGCTCTTTTTCCTGCCAGACTTGTCAACCTAGCCTTAGCGTATGTCACGTCAGTCACTTCCCCTGCCTGAAGAAAACTACAGCGCCTTTCTCAGCCACCTGAAGCACAAAATTCAGCGATCGCAGGTGCTAGCTGCTACTGCGCTTAACCGGGAGGTCATTCTGCTTTACTGGCAAATCGGTCAGGATATCCTGCAGCAGCAGCAAGCTCAGGGTTGGGGCGCTAAAGTAATCACGCGACTAGCTAAGGATCTGCGCCGCGAGTTTCCTCAAGTTTCTGGGTTTTCACCCCGCAACCTCAACTATATGCGGGCCTTTGCTGAAGCCTATCCTGCTGAGGCAATTGTGCAACAGCTGTTGCACAAAATTCCCTGGGGCCACCACGTCAAGCTGCTGGACACGGTGAAAGAGCCACAGGCGCGGCTTTGGTATATCCATAAGGCGATTGAAAATGGCTGGAGCCGGAGCATTTTGACTCTGCAAATTGACAGCCGTTTATACCAGCGTCAGGGTGAGGCCGTCACTAATTTCAACCAGGCTTTACCCGCACCGCAGTCCGATTTAGCGCGTCAGCTCATCAAGGATCCCTATAATTTTGGCTTTCTTTCCCTGAGTGAAAATGTTCAGGAGCGCGATCTAGAACGTAGTCTGATTAAGCATATCCGTGATTTTCTGTTGGAAATGGGGTTTGGCTTTGCTTTTGTTGGCAGTCAGTATCGTTTAGAGGTTGAAGGAGACGAATATTTTATTGACCTGTTGTTCTATCACCTGAAGCTGCACTGCTACGTAGTGATTGATCTAAAGGTAACGGAGTTTAAGCCAGAATACTCCGGCAAAATGAACTTCTATGTGTCTGCTGTCAATAAACTGCTGCGGGATGACAAGGTTGATCAGCCAACTATTGGCATTATTCTCTGTCGGTCAAAAAAGAAGACAGTGGTTGAGTTTGCCTTAGAAACAGTGCAGAATCCGATTGGCGTGTCCACCTATCGGCTGCGGGAAGAGCTACCTGTAGCCCTGCAGGGCAATCTGCCCTCAGCCGAGCAGCTTGAGCAAGAACTAGAAACAGCGGCAGCGCAGCTAGAAGATCAGGTAAGCAATCGCCTAGAAAATAACGGCCAAGAGTAATGACAACCGAGCAAATCGCTATGAACCCCTATTCAGTTTTGCAGCAGGCACAGCGGCAGCGAGTCAGTGACGGGGCCGTCGTGCCCGTTTTGACGAATAACACCTCAAAGATACTGGTAATTGTTTGGCCGCAGCTAGGAGATTTTGACAGTCTAGAATATGCCTGGTGGCTGCAGCGAGAGCGACAACTGCTAGCAGAAAAAGAGATTACCGTCCGTGCGGTGGGAATTGGCGATCGCGCTGCCGGTCAGAAATTTTGTGACTATACCGGATTTTCGCCAGCGGCGCTGCTAGTCGATCCCCAGGCTGAACTACACTCGCAGCTCAACTTATACCCAGGACTATCGCTCAGTGTACCGGGCCTAGCTACAGGTCCAAATGCCTGGCTAAATCTGTTGTTGATGTGTGCCGGGTTGGGTAGTCCTGGCACTCTAGCTGAAGTGCTGCGGGGCTATACGGGCGATCGCCAAGCGCCTCAGCTCATTGATGACGCAGAAACTATCAAAGCCCAGCCGCTGCCAGCTCTCAAAGGCTCTTTCTTTAAGTTTGCCGGTGGTAAAGGATTTCAAAGGCCGTTCGAGCTAGCTACTTTACGGCTGCGCAACATGACGGAAGTGCTCAGCCACTGGCAGACCTATGTGCCCAATGCCGCTTACCTTCCCCAGCGCGGCGGCACTTTCCTATTTAATGCAGCCGGAGACTTGCTCTATGAACACCGCGATCGCGGTATTTTAGGCTTTGCTGAGAATATGAGCTATCCCCTAGCTTTTCTCTCTGACTTTTAGCCAGAGTTTTCGGCAGGTTTGTGCAAACAAACATGACCTATAGCCACAGATATGGATAATATAAGTGAGAATTCCAGAATTCTCACCCTCGCTTCATGACAAAACAACTTAGAATTGCGGTGATGTCAAATGCCGGTGGCAGCGGCAAGTCAACTTTGACAGTCAATGTCGGCTATGAGCTAGCGGTAGAAGGTTACTCAGTCGCGCTATTCGGGCTTGACCCTAACGGTTCTCTCACGCTTTTCTGCGGCTTGTCCGATCCACCGTCAGAGCAAACCCTAAATCAGGTTTTGCAAAAAGATTTTGGCGGCCAGTGGCCCCTATTTGACTGCTGGCCTCAGCGAACCCGTAAAGTGCAGGCTTGTTTAGGCGGATTAGTGATGACGGAAGCGGCCCAGCGCTTAGTTCTGCTAGATCGCAAGGCTTACGTCTTGGCAGATCACCTAGAAGATTATCCCCTACCTCATGACTTTATTTTGTTTGACTGTCCCGGTACCATTGATACGCTGCACTCTGCGGCGCTGACGGCTGCAGACTATATTTTGATTCCCATTCAGCCTGATGACAAAGATATCGACGGGGCTGCTAAGCTTCTGACCTGGATTTTTGATTCAGTGCGCACCCTGCGGCTGAAACCTGCACCGAAAATTTTAGGTGTTGTGCCCAATCGGGTGCGTTTGGGCGATCGCGCCCAGCACCGAGACAACATGGGCCTGTCAAAGCGAGAACGAACGGCGGCAGATCCGCCCTCTCTGCCAGAAATGCTAGCCGCTATGAATATTCACTGTTTTGATGTGATCAAAGACGCGGCTGAAGTGGGCAACGCTGCCAGCATTGGCCTGCCGCTGAGAGCTTACCGGCCTAGCCATGCTGCCAATCAAAACTTTAGAGAAATTGCTAAAGCCATCAGGCAGCAGCTTTAGAGCCGTTCTAAAACTATCTCCCCGTATTCACTCAAGGAAAATTAATTAGGAAAACAAGATGGCCCGACGCAGCAACCGACCCGTAAGCACCATGTTTGCCGCCGCTCAAACTTCACAACTAGAGACACAGATTGTTCAGAAAGATGAGGAAATTCAAGACCTGAAGCGACAGTTAGAAACTTTAGCCCAAACGCCTTATAGCGCCAGTACTGTCCAAAAATATCCGGCAACCGACTTTGTACCCCTACGTCTACCCGATGGCCTCACTCAGCCGCGTAAGTACTTTGATCGCTCAGCCCTAGACAATTTAAAAGCCTCAATTCAAAAAGTCGGCATTCAAGAGCCACTGCTAGCCCGACCTGCCCCTGACGGCAAGCTAGAAATTATTTCAGGCGAACGCCGTTGGCGCTCAGCTACGGAGCTACAGCTGGATCAGGTACCGGCTTTGGTCAAAGATTTTAGCGACGAGGAGGCACTGGAAATTGCTCTGGTGGCTAACCTAATGCGGGAAGATCTCAATCTAGTTGAGGAATCTGACAGCATTGTGGCCCTTATCGCTTTGAGGCTTAAGCTCAGCCGCGATCAGCTACCTCCTCTGCTGTTTAAGATTAAAAATTTGCGATCGCGATACCGCTACAGCAATCAGGAAATTGCCGATGAGATGGCTCAAAGCGACGTTGAGAATTCCGGAATTCTCAACGAAAAAGCGATCGCTGATATTGATGCCATCTTTGCTGAATTTGGCATGACTTTAGAGAGCTTCACCGCTAATCGACTGACAGCGCTACAAAGGATGCCGTCAGCTTTGCTAGAGGCCGTGCGCTACGGCCAAATTGGCTTTTCTAAGGCAGATGCAATTCGCAAAGCCCGCTTAGACGAGCCAATCACGAATCAGCTTTTGCAGGAAGCGGTAGCTGCTGACCTCACTAAGCAAGAAATCCGGGCTAGGATACAAAAGCTTAAGTCTCAGTCAGCCTTAGCCGAAAATGCTGAGATCAACGCAGCCGCTGCCGAAAAGCCAATTCGCGATCGCATTCATGCCCACTATTTAAAGATGCGCAAAAATCCCCAGGTTTGGAGCACGCCCAAGTTGCAAAAACAGCTAAGACAGATGGAGAGGCTGCTGCAGTCGATTAGCGAAACAGCAGCCAATCTTTAGTCCGGCCTTCGGCTGCTGTTTTTAAGGCAGCTACAGCAAGCAGGTTGGTGACAGATGGAGCAATACAGTCAACTATTCTGTGGCCCGCCAGTGTACATAGGGACGCTCTGCTGATAGCCCTGCATAAAGAATGTCCCGGTAGCTACCTGCCTGAGTCAGATCGAGGTCAAAAATCACCTTGCCACTGCTAAGACGAAAGCTGTACATCTGCCAGAGATCAGACTGAGCAGTACCGACACAGGTGGCATACTCATCAGCTAAAGCAGCTTCGTAGGTAAGGCGGTGATCTGTAGCCGTTGAGATATAAGCTGCAGTGGCGATCGCTGATAGGTCAGCTACAACGGTGTGGTCAGCGCCGCCCTCAAAGCCTAGGAGAAATTCCCAGATACCGATTGCTTCTGGGCAGGTACCCGATTCAGCCACAACGGCGAAGTAAACATTAGGCTGAATTTGAACTGATTCAACTGATTCAGGTACCGGATTAGCTGCGACTGGCTTCACTGATGAACTGAATGAACTGGAACTTGTCTGAGCTGGGTTGCTCACAGAAGCTGATGGCTGCGAACAGGCAGACAGCACGGTTCCGGCGACTATTAAGACCGTACCAATTAGGCTAGAGGCAAGCTGACGTGGCGTTGCGTGAAACTGTGGCATCTAAACCTCTCTAGCCTCTGCCTCTCGTTCTGATAAGATCAGCCAAGCAATGCCGGTAACCAAGCCATAAGCTGCCCAGCCTATGCCGTCATCCAAGCCGCTGAGACTTAGGGGTAAGCTCTGGCAAAAGGCGCTGCACATCCCTTGCCTCACCACGGCTAAAGCAACGCCGCCTAGCAAACTGGCCAGCAGCCACGGACCAGCCCAGCGCCGATACTGAACCAGTACTAAGCTCTGAGCCAAAGCCATAAATAATACCCAGAGGGGAGTGTCTAAAAGATGGAGCCAAAAGACTTCCGATAGCCCCAACTGCCCTTCTAGACCTGCTGCTACCGGATGATACAGGCTCTGGCTAGCAGTCAGCACGTACGTGCCTGTAATCCAGCCTAGGGTACTGGCTACAGGCCACCAGCGAAACCGACAACCTGTGAGCCGTAGCACTGTCCACTGTAATGACCCCACAATTGCGCCTGTCAGCATCAGGCTAGCCATGAACTCCAGTCCATTACTTTCCAAATAGCCAATTAAAAAGCCGCCCAGCAGGTTGGCCCCAGTCCACAGGCTAAGAAATTTAGCGCCTTGCAGCCGAGATGAATGAGTGAGCATCATAGCAATAACTCCTGAATAATCGTGTCCAGATGGGGTTTGAACTCTGCCAGTGCTGCGGGATCAGAAATGCTGCCAGCGGGATCTTGACTGATGACGCCAGTAACAAATACATGCAGCCTTTCACCGTCAGTTGTTACATAGCCGATGGCTTCATCAATCGGGGTGCCGTTAGCATGGGTGAGGCTGTAGCCGTAGCGGAGTCCCGGTAAGTCGCCAACGCTAATTTCGGTGGGGGTGTCTGCGGCAAAGATAGCGTTAGCGTAGCCAACTTGGCGATCGCGCTCAATCGCGTCATAGTGTTCGGCTACCCAAGCCTGTAAGAAAGCAAACTCTGCCTCCGCAGAGGCTTCAACTGGTGTTTGCAGCTCGACTGTTTCCAAGGGATAGCTCAAGTGCTCCACGGTGCCGACTAGCTCACCATCAGCTTCGACACAGAGCAGCAGCGGATTGTCACAGGGATAGACCTGCCAGCCAGCGGGCGCTGAGGCTGTACCTAAAATGTCTGACCAGCTTTTAGCAGCCTCGGTGGAGGTTGCAGAGGTGGGAGACGAGGCTGTATCGGGTATACCGGATTGGGGCATGGGAGGTGCTTGCGAGCAGGCCATCAGCGTCACCAGAGCCGCCCCAGCGATCGCCGGAATGGGAAAAATCGGGTTCATAAATAATAAGTTGGGGGTTAGTGGACGCACAAAACTATATGAGAGACCTCTTCTCACCGAGCTTTGGCGTTGTGATTCATGTTGAACTCAGCAGCGATCCTCTTTCCTGAGACGAACAGTCTGAAACGATTGAGGAGACGCCTTGCTTCGGGGTAACTTCAACAGTTGCCGGCCTCATTCCGTAAAGTATTTGTGAAGAAATAACCGACAACCTAGTAGTTATTCTAGTTTCGCCGCGCCCGTGCCCACTTTGCGTTACCAGAACTGATACAGGCTAGATCCAATCTTCTGCGCTCACGTCAGCCTAGAGCGAATACGACTAAGTGACCAAGTGTTTCAGTCGTACCTACTGGACTGACACAGCTAAAATAGGGTATTGAGTAGGGTGCTGTATAGCCCGAAGGGCATAGCAGAAAAGCGCAGCGTAACGCACCGGATTCAAGGGTTTGAGCCTGTTGATAATTTGCATCATTTTAGGCATGTCGCGCCACTACTGCCGTAAGTAGCGATGGATACGCTCCCAGATGCCGGCTAGGCGCCAGTTACGCAAGTAGCTATAGACCATCTGCCAGGCGGGAAAGTCAGCAGGCAGCATCCGCCAGCTACAGCCTGAAACCAAAACATAGAAGATGGCATTGAGCACCGCTTGCATATCAACTCAGCGGGATCTGCCGCCTGACTTGGCAGCGAGAATATAGGGAGCGATGAGCTGCCATTGGACCGCAGTGAGATGACTGGGATAGGATTTTGAAGGTAGCTTTCATGCGACTGTCTGGTGTTTTCTGGACTGACAGCCTATGTCATGAAAGCTTTTCTGGCTGTTTCAAACGCCTTCTTGTTTTTGGCCCCATTTGGGCTGGTCGGTGATTGGCCGTAAGCTCGCCTGCACCGCCGAGATACCCGATCGCTTACTGCGGATGGTTCTCGGTAGCGCTACTGGCTACCGAGACAGTTTCCTCTTTAGTAACTAGGATTTTAGCGATGGAGCTAGCTGGTTTGAGGGCAAAGTATTCTTTCAAAAAGCCAGCCACGTTAGCAACTTGCGAAACTAAAAAGAGCGCAGTGATAAATGACCGTGAGCTTACC
This sequence comes from Sphaerothrix gracilis Ecp01, assembly GCF_030405905.1. Taxonomy (NCBI): domain Bacteria; kingdom Bacillati; phylum Cyanobacteriota; class Cyanophyceae; order Nodosilineales; family Nodosilineaceae; genus Sphaerothrix; species Sphaerothrix gracilis. Next base: position 48,140 of record NZ_JASATW010000024.1, on the reverse strand, counting down.
TGTTTTTGGGTCAAAGGGTACTTTAAGAGATCGAGATAAAAGGTAACAGGCTCAACTGTAATTTGATTGGCCCCGCGAGTAAAGCGAGATTCATGGAAATAGTAAGCTCCCCGCCCGTAGTTGAAATGCTGCCGCCAGAAGCCACACAGGGTTAGCTGATGGGCGTGATAGACGATAGCTTCTGGGGCATAGATCATGCTGTATCCACTCTCCGACCAGCGATCGCAGAGTTCTCGGTCTTCCCCAGCCGCTAGGGGAAAATTAGCGTTGAAACCTCCCATTTGGTGAAAAAGCTTGGCCGATAGAGCCAGATTATTTGAGGTGAAAAAATGGGCTTGGCTAGAGCTGCTGTTGTAATAGTGATAGAGATAATCGATCAGGAGCTGGCTAGCGGTTGAGCACAAGTTTTGGGTTAAGACGTTGATTGTTTGTCCACCAACTAAGCAGTCAGGTGCCGCCGCTAGCTGCTCGGCGATGAACGTTAACCAATCTGCATCGGGCGTACAATCATCGTCTGTAAATACTAAGAACTGGCCTTTTGCTGCGGCCGCACCGACGTTTCGAGCTTTGGCAGGGCCTGAATTGGTCTGCGTAATCACTGTTAAGTCAAGCCTGTCCTGAAAGTTGGCGATCGCTGACTCTAGTGATACTTGGCTGCCGTCATCGACTACGATGACTTCAAAGTTTTCAGTGGCATATTTCAGCTGAGCTAACGCGTTGAGGCAGGTTGCTAACCTCTGAGGACGATTATAGGTTGGAATGATAATTGAAAAAATGGGAGTAAGTTGATTTTTCATTGCACTCTGAAGCATTTTTCAATAGATAGCTTAAGTATTGACTCTTATCTTGTTAGCTAAATAGAGATAGTATTTTTCTGCAGAGACAATTCCTCCTTGAAAATGAGCTACTTTCTCAACTTTGATATCAGCGGGGCTGCTGTCTAATTCATTTGTTAAAATCAGTAAGATTTGAGTTTCATCTGAGCTGGCTAGTTTTTCAATAGCCTGAAACAGCCTTTGATTGTCTAAAAGCTCCCTTCTTCTTCTGCCCCAAAAGCTGCTAAAGCGCTCAATTTCTGGATAGTAAATCTCTTTGTCTAAATAGCCAGCTATAGCTGTGACTTCCTTATCTCGTGTGCCTATTGTGACGAGGTTAGCTAGATTATGTGTTTTGATGTAGCTTGCAGTGGCCTGACTCATGGAAAAGGGATGAACTAAATCCATTCGATAGGCAAAGATTCCTGATACTGCGTGAATTAACAGCAGTACAGTTAAAAACTTTTTAGCGAAGCGATCGCCAAACCTACCCGATTCATTACTCAAATTATTAGAAGTCTTGGATGGAATAGATTTTGACAGCCAGAGACAGGTCAGAAACCAAATAAATAGATGCCCATGATGCCTGAGCGCGCCAAAGAAAATCAAATAGCTAAAAAGAACTAAAGCAAAAGACCCTGTAAGATAAATGAATAAAATGAGCGGTTTTTTGATTAGAATTTTGACGGCAATTAGAAAAAGCGCGGCCGAAAACAAAAAACTCAATATGTCGCTAGCAGAACCGACTTCTCCACCTATGGTAGGTAAAAAGCTAATTTTCTCAGACAGGATATTGGTATTCCAAAAATCGTATTGAAAAAAATTGGGAAGCGGCACATAGCTTTTCCAGATGGTTGTAAAGGCCCGGCCCATTCGTATAGATTCTTCGAGTAAAGGGTGGGTAGTTGGCAAGTGGGTCTGAACTGCTTCTACCGGACGCACAACCGGCTTGTTACGCAGCGCAGGAATCATCTGGAGAACGGCAATAATCCAGCTCGTAAAAACAAAGCCTGAAGCACTGATAAAAGACCTATTTATCAGCGAGGAAAAATGACGCAGATGACTAAAACCGTCTATTTGGTTAAACAACAGGATTAACCAAAATATGAAGCTGAAAATTAGGCCATAGGGGCTGGTATTTGCCAGCAGCGCTAGGATTACTGCTATCGGTAGTAGTCTTTTACTGCGGCTAGAGAAAAATGTGCAGCATAAGAAAGTAAATAAAATTCCAAGGCCGTAATTTCTGCTAATAATGGCATATTCAAAGAAGGGAAAATAGCCAAAAGCGAACAAGGTTTTTTGAGCTGTAGTAAAGGGAGAGTATTTGGCAAAGAGATAGACAGTACCTGCAGCAATCAAGAGATGAAAAAGCTGCATGGCAAATGGGTTATGGGTCAAGTGGCTAAGGCCATAAAGACAGAGATGCCATAGCCCAGGATGCCCTTCATTGCCGATGTGTGTAAGCAGCTCAAGTATAGACTGACTGTCCCTGGCAATTAGCCATGCCTGAAACTCGTCTCGCCAAATTTCATGATGATTAATTCCTATTAGTCCTAAAATAAAAAATATCGCTGTCAAGGTATGCTCAAAAGTGATTAAGCCTTTGAATAAAGACGGGAGATTACGAGGCTTCGCTAGGTTAAGGCTCATTTTTACTCATTACCTATAACTTGTTTGCAAGTACTATTGCTTCCATTGAGCTAGCTGCTAGATCAAAACCATCTTTCTAGCTGTTCTAGTGCTTGCCAAAATCCTTCACCCCCATTTTTATGGCCTTGCCATATCTCTGGAATAAATGAAGCTGTAGGATTGAGAGTATTTAGATCTTCTGCTAGCGCGAAAAAATCAATTTCGCCCTTGCCAATTTGTAATCCCTCGCCGTCTACTCCTTTCGCATCGGCAATATGGTAGTGAGCAGCATAAGGCGCAACCTGCTGAATAAAGGATTTAAAGGACCATTGCTGCTGGTTGCAGGTTAGCTTGGTGTGCGAAACATCCAAGCAGATTCGGTACCCTTGTTGGCCACAAAAGTCGGCTATATCTTGACAGTCCAAAAATAAATTGTGATATCGCTGTCCGCCGAAATGCCAGGGAAAAGGCGGCATGGTTTGAGGCATAATTTCCACACCTTTGGTTTCTAGTGCTGACAGGCTGTTTAGCAATAGCTCATATCGCTTTTTTCGATCGCTCACCGAGAGTGGCGCTTCGGCAGTGACCCCTCCCACGTTGGTGACAATCTGGGGCCGCTCAGATTGAAAATAGGGTTTGAGCGATCGCGTAATGTCAATCACCCGCTGGAGCTGCTCGATGGACTGATGGCGATAGCGTTCATCTTCCGAGCAGAGATCGAGAATGTGGTCATTGGCGAATAGTTCTGGGCTGTGAACCACCAGTTTTAGATCGTAGGGTTGATCAAAGTACTGGCTAATATCCTCATCCATATCTTTGTAACTGAGGTGAAACTCAGCCAGGGTAGGATTGGACTTCGCCAAAATTGATTTGAAGTCGTGATAGCGCACTGGCAGTCCCCAAGGGCGCTTAAAGCAATAGGATCTAGGCTGGGCTGACCGATCGAGCAGATCGCTGGGGAAGAAAAAGTCACCGGCCTTGAGCGGTCTCTTGGCCGGTAGCCCAATCAGCTCCAGTTTGCGGTTGGGCTGTAGGCCCTGTCCTGGACTTTTAACCGCTAGCATCTCGGCTGTAATCACTTCTCCCGGCTGCAGGTCGCACCGCGTTATGAGGCTCTTGGCCAGAATCTCTCGATTCAGCCGCTCACCCTGACTGATCTGGCGTGCCTCGGTCGTTCCCAGAGCTTGTTCAACCTGTCGGATGCCCGTTACTAGATTTTTGAATTCCTGAGGGAGCAGGCTGACTTTGTGATCGTTGCCTTCCAGAGTTTTATCAAGAGTGAGGTGTTTTTCAATGACTTTGGCCCCTTTAGCAACCGCCGCGATCGCCACGTAGATGTCCCGCTCGTGGCCAGAGTATCCCACCGGACAGTCGCCGATCTCTTGCAGTCGCTCTAGGTAGTTGAGCTGCACGTCTTTGAAGGGGGTTGGATAAGTAGAGTTGCAGTGCAGCAGGACATATAAACCCCCTAACTGTTTCAGCAGCGCTACGGTTTCTTTAATTTCCGTTTCCGTAGACATGCCTGTAGAGCAAATCAGCGGCTTACCAGTTTTGACCAGCGCGCTTAGCAGGTCATGATTGGTCAAGTCCGCCGAAGCTACTTTGTAAGCCGACAGTCCATAAGCTTCTAACTGTCTCAGGCTCTCGAAGTCCCAGGGAGTACACAGCGGTAAAATCCCTTTTTCCTGGCAATAGTCGAAGGTTGCAAACAGGGCTGCCGGACTGAGCTGATATCGGCGGAGCAAATCCAGCGTGTACTGCGATCCTAGATCTTCGCGGGTATCTTCTGCCCGACCACCATTGCGATATAGGGAAGGCAGGTGACGCATCTGAAATTTGGCGCAGTTGGCACCGGCGGCGCCAGCGGCGTCTACCAGTGCTTTGGCCCTAGCTAGACTGCCATTGTGGTTGTTGCCAATCTCAGCAATCACGAACGTAGGAGACTTAGCGTTTAGGGTAAAATCACCTAGCTGAATCCCGTTGGGACGGCTGCGGGCGATCGCTACCAAGCGGTGATTACGATCGAGTAAAGGAATAAACTCAATTTTTTCGGAAAAAGCTGCCTGAATGCTGTCACGCTCTGCGTCAAAAAAAGCAAACTTAAAGTCTTTATTGGAAATGCTAGAAATAGGCTGATTGAGATCGATGCTATTTTGCCGTACTAGCCAGCGGCGAAAGTCACCATCAGTAACGATGCCCTCAAGTACCCCAGATTCAGTGACAGAGAAGATGATGCGGCTTTTGTTATCGCTAATTTTTCTTAAGGCATCAACGATACTATCTTCAGCAAAGATGATGTACTTTTTCAGTTGAGTTTCGATAATCATAAGGCTAATTACCTAGTCTAATGATGACGCTTTAGCAGCGTTTCTATGACTTCAAATTCAGCTAAGCTATCAATTTCCCAGGCCGAAAGCTCATCCATCTCAAACAGCTCAATTCTTCCGCCCAGGCGATTGCCTCTCTCTTTCAAAACCCAGGGCTTAAAGACATAGATAGAACCATTTTCAACATACTGAGGATTCATCTCTTGGCGGCGCTGTCGCTGCTGGCAGTCATAGTTGATTGGTATCGCCTTGCCGTCAACTCTTTGCCAGAGAAATCGATGTGAGGGAGAAACAGAGAGCAGTGAATCGGCCCCGGTTTGACGCAATTTTGTGATTGCGCCGTCAATATCTTGGCCTGATCTAATAGGCGAAGTACATTGCAAGAAAACGATTAGGCTAGGCGAAAATCCGATCGACTCAATCTCTGTTAGAGCGTGAATCAAAGCAGATTCTGAAGTGGCTTCATCACTGGCTAATGCCGCTGGGCGGTGAATGACTGCTGCTCCATAGGACTGAGAAATCTGCGCAATTTCATCGTCATCAGTGGAAACATAGACTTGACTGATCAATTGAGCATCGTGACAGTGCAAAATTGAATGAGCAATTAGCGGTTTGTCTGCCAGCAGCCGCACGTTTTTGCGGGGAACTCCTTTAGAACCACCGCGAGCCGGAATGATTGCAATAACTTCCAACTGAGAATTTGATCGATTCACAATCTAGGCTTAGCTCTAAGAACTCATGCGTTCAATCGCAAACGGCATCGCTAGTCGATAAATGACCCAGGCCAGCAGTAAACCGATAAGGGCGATCGCGCTAGCAATCCAAAATCCAACCGGACTAGAAAGTTCGCTGGCGGTAGTCAGCTCCCGCAGGGTAACTAGGAGTGGCGTAACCGGATTGAGCCTAACCAACCAGCTAAAAGTCCCCTCCTGGGGAACTGGATAGATCACGGGAGTTAAAAACAGCCAAAATCCAGTCAGCAGCGTTAGACTTTTGGAAAAATCTTGATAAAGGGCACTCAAAGGGGCCAAAAATACCCCTACTAAGGTTCCTAAAAAAATCAAGTGGATCAAAGCGACAGGGGCTAAAACTATAGTCCAGCTGACGGGTATATGAAACCAAATAAAGAGTCCTACAATTAAAACGAGCTTGATGGCAAAATTGAAGCCGACTTCCCCTAATTTGGCCAGAATAAGGGCTTCGCGGGGAAAATTAATCTTAGCTAGCATCAGCTTAGCCTGGGTGACGGCCTGAATCGGTCCTTGAACTGCCTCTACAAATGTTTGCCAAATCACCGTATTGAACATGACGTAAGCCGGATAGGGGACGTCAGTTTCGCTGAAGGTAATCACTTTGGCATTGCTGGCCAGGGTAAGTCCAACTGCCATGACAATGGGAGGAATAAAAGCCCAAAAAAAGCCTAAGTAGGACTGTCGATACTGAGCGCTGATATCTCGGACTAACAGCCTCCAAGCTAGCTCGCGAGAAGACCGAAGATCCTGGAGCATTTCTGCTGCAAGCTGTCGCGGATCTTTAAGCTTACTCCTGTAGCTGTGAACAACGATAGGAAGCGCCTGACCGCAATCTTTCTGATGCATGACTATTGCTCATTTTGAACTCATTGCGGGATCCTCTTGATTAATGGGGGCAGGGGGGATCCTATCTCTACCACTAGCACTCGAATTTTGGGCTGCGTAACTCCTAGAATTCTTGGCAAATACCTACGCTATTCAATCTCCTAAGTTCCCTTCTAAAAAGAAAATTTTTAGGCTAATCTTCCTTCTTAAAGAGGATTAGAGGAGATATTTGAGCGAATGCTAAATGAGTTAGTATATTTCTTTTCAAACAAGTTTTTCTTAATCGCTTTTTAGATTGGCCTCCTCTGAAAATTAAGGTCTTGAGTTAAGTTATCAGTAATAAGCCGCTGCAATTTAAAGCTCAAATCAACTTTGCTAGTTTTTGGATAGGACTTATATAAAGTTTCCCTTAACCTATGACATCAATCTAAAACTGCTCTACGCTAAAGCACATAGGATTGAGCTGTTGAAAGTAGTTAGAGCTGATAAAACCAGCTTTACATTTTCTAAATATTCAGTCTTTGGTTTTCTGCCGAGTACCTACGTAGCTGAGATAAGTTGGCACAGCAGCTCGGTACTTCGTTAAAACTGCTCTAGGCAACCCTGCTGGTTCTGTCCCATGCCACTGGTTTCTGTCATTGTTCCGGTACATAACGGCGCTAAAACAGTTCGGGCCTCGCTGGAATCCGTTTTGCGGCAAACCCTGACGGATTTTGAGCTAATCGTTATTGACGATGGCTCGACAGATGAAACCCTCGCGGTTATTTCCGAGCTGAGAGACGAGAGGTTGAAGCTGTTTTCCTATCCCAACGCTGGGGTTGCCGCTAGCCGTAACCGAGGGGTAAGCCACAGTTCGGGGGCTTATCTTTCGTTTTTAGATGCCGATGATTTGTGGGTAGCTGACAAACTGGCCGCGCAGCTCACGGCTCTGCAGGCAAATCCTCAAGCTGCGATCGCCTATAGCTGGACTAACTATATTGATCAGGCCGATCGCCTGATCGATCGCGATCGGCGCGTGACGCTCAGCGGCGACGTCTATGCTCAGCTTTTAGTGCAAAATTTTTCAGAAAGCGGCTCCAACGTGATGATTCGTCGTCAAGCCTTTTTAGCGGTTGGTGGCTTTGATGAATCGCTGCATGGCCCGGAGGACTGGGACTTGCTGATTCGGTTAGCGGCCCGTTACCCCTTCGTGGCTGTAGCGCAGCTGGGCATTCTCTACAGAATTTGCGGTTCCAGTTCAGTTTCTGCCAATCTGCCTCGTCAGGAAGCCCAAACGCTTAAGGTGATTAATCGTTCTTTTGAGCAAGCCCCCGATGTGCTGCAGCCGCTCAAGCAAAAGAGCTTGGCTAACTTTTACCAATATCTCTGCTTCAAAGCGGCTGATGGCGCTTCTGGAAGAGAAAAAGGACAGCTAGCAGCTCACTATTACTGGCAGGCGCTCAAGGCTGATTGGACAGTTTTAACTCATCGCCTGGGGATGACTGTCAGAGTGTTTGTCAAAATTCTGGCGGCGCTGGCCTTGCCGCCGCTGGTCTATCAGCGACTGATCCTGTTATGGCGCTCATAGTTTCGGTTTGAACCTGTACTTGCAGTTTACCTCCGCCGCTACGGCGCTAAACAATGAAGCCTAGAATATCCGTCGTGATGCCCGTTCATAATGGCGAAGACTACATTGAGCTAGCCGTTGATAGTGTACTAAATCAGACCTTCAGCGATTTTGAGCTGATTGTGGTAGACGATGGCTCTAGCGATCGCACCGTAGAGCGCTTGCAGGAGTATCCCGACTCTCGGCTGCGGATTTATCAGCAACTCCCCAAAGGACTGGCCCCGGCCCTCAATCAGGGATTGCGGCTGTGTCAGGGGGAGTTTGTGGCTCGCATGGATGCCGATGATATTTGTCTGCCCAAGCGATTTGAGCGACAGGTGACCTTTTTGGAGGCCCACCCGGAGGTCGTGGCGGTCGGTTCTGAGGTGCTGCTGATTGATCCCGATGGCTGGCCCATCGCTCTGCGCGGTCATCACCAGTCTCACCCGCAGATTGAAAAGGAGCTTTTAGCGGGTCTAGGAGGCGCCATTACTCACCCAACGCTGATGGTGCGGCAGCAGGCGCTGGCTGAGATTGGCGGCTATTCAGAGGCGCGCCCCACCAACGAAGATCTACAGCTCTACTTACAGCTAGGGGAAGTGGGGCAGCTTGCTAACCTGCCAGAGGTTTTGCTGCACTACCGGGTCCATTTCAAAAGCGTCAATCATACCCAATACCAACAGCAGGTCGTCGATGCCGTGAGCATTGTCGAAGAGGCGATCGCCCGTCGGGGACTGACCGATCAAAAACTGCCTCAGTTTGGCAGTCGCAAGGGCTACGGCGATCCGCTGGTCTTACATTTGCTCTGGGCCTGGCAGGCGTTTAGGGCCGGAAACTTGGCCACCTCGCGCAAGCACGTTTTAGCGGCTTATCGGCTCAATCCTCGCTGCTTTCTCAACCCGCGACTGGTCGGTGCAATTGTGCTGCCTCCTCGCCTGACTCAGTTTCTGCGTCAAACCCTACGGCTCGATCAGCCAGCAACTTAAACCGCTAGTCGTAGAGCATCCATTCATAGGGCGTTCCTTGCAAACAGGCTTCTACCTCAGAAAAGTTGCGCAGTATTTTTTGCAGGGGAAAGGGATTGGTGCGGCTGCGCTTGATGGTGACAGGGTGAACCGGCAGGCCAATGAAGTCGCACACTCGCTGATAGCCCTGTTTGGGATTATTGAGAATGTCATCTTCATAGGTGAGCCAGAGGGCACGATCGCCGGCCAGGATCGCTTCTAGCTCGGCATAACCGCGATCGCGCTCTGCAAAGCTGTCAAGTAGGGGCATCTGGTAGTAGCCAAACCGAACGCAGTCAGTGTCTAAGGTAATGGGTTCGAGTTGGGCCTGGGTTCCGGCGGGCTGGTGCCAGACTTTGCCTTTTTGCTGTCCCACTTTTTCCGAAACATACTGTCGCAGATAGTTCTGGCGCTTCAGCCCGATAAAGTGGCGATAGCCTAACTGCCTCAGATCGCTGATGTACTGGGCGGGTACCGTATTCAAAATGGCTTTGCGCAGATGATAGGCCGGATGACACTTGGTTTCAAAGCCGTAGCACTGCCTGCGGGTGAGCCAGGCTAGCCCTACCCGCAGCCGCAGCAGCGACAGCGGCTCTTTCAGCCAGCGCGATTCCCAAAGCTGCTGGGTATACAGGCGTTCAAACACCTCTGAGTCCCAGAAAATATCGGGATGCTGGCCCAGCAAATCGCCTAAGACCGTGCTGCCACAGCGACCATAGTGCAGCATGGCAATGCGATCGCTGGGCTGCCAGATTTTTTCTAAAGTCTCCAGCAGCAGATTGGATTTTAGATTAGGCATGGTGGCAGCCCCTCCCGCGAATTTTCTGGTAAATCTGAGTCATGACTGGGTCAACGCTTCTAGGGCGTCGGCAAATGCAGGTACCGGAGCGGGGCTATAGCGATCGCGGATCCGCTGGGCCGCGAGGTGTCCCATCTGTGGCCAGCGCTGGCGGCAGGCCCAGGCCCGTTCTAAAGCCTGATCAAGGGAATCTACGGTAGGCGCAGTCGCTAAAAATCCGGTTTCTCCCTCATCCACCCAGTCTGGATTGCGCCCGCAGGCGGTGACAATGGCAATGCGCCCGCACCGCATCGCTTCAGCCGTCACCATCGGCATCCCCTCATAGCGCGACGGTAGCAGCAGAGCGTGGCTCTGTCGCCAAATGGTTTCAGGCTGAGCAAAGCCGCCAAATTTGACCTGTGACTGTAAGCCATAGAGCTGCACGAGGTCTTCTAGCTGGCTCTGATTGCCCTGATCGGCTCCCCAAAAGGTGACCTGCAGCGGGCGATCGCGCCATTTCGTCTGTTTCAGCATGCCTAGAATCAAATCCTGCCCTTTCTGCCAGCAGCCTAGACGGGCCACGCAGGCTAGCTGCCAGACCTCCGATGAAGGCCAGGGCAGCGGCTCAGTCAGAGTCACTTGCAGCGGATTGTCTACCACCTCAGCCTGGGGCAGCTTTGCTGCCAGATGAATTTCTAAAATGTCTCGATTTTCCTGCGACACAAAATAGCAGCGCTGAGCGTTCAGGTAGGCTTGCCGGTGCTGCTCTAGAGTAGCTTCTGTAATCCAGTGACTGGTGTTGGCGCAGTGGACTAAGGTGGCAAAAGGAATGCCTAGCCGATGGGCTACGCCACCAATACTCATATTGTCGGTGTGAGATCCGGCCGAAATCAGGCAAAAGTCAGGCGCAAAGCGTCGCAGCCATTGCCGATGACGCTGTTCCCAAGGCAGAGTATTGGTAAATTTTTGCTGCACCTGATCGACTAGGCCATGCCGCCAAAAGAGCTTGCCCCCCCGCGATTGAAGCTCAGCGAGCCGCTGCGGACAGCGCCGCTGCCACTGATAGTTGACGCCGACGGTGTGGCCTCGCTGTTGCAGCAGCAGGGCGGTCTCAGACCAGAGGTATTCGCTGGCTCCCCAAGCAATCCCCGTCATGGTGGAGTAAAAGCCAATTCTCATGACGGCACCTCCGGCTGCATTTTTTCTAGGGCAGCGACGAATTCTTGAACTGGGTGGTGGCTGTATCGCTGCTGTAGCCGCTCAGCCGCTAAGGCTCCCATTTCCTGCCAGTCGTGGCGGCGCTGCCAGGCTTTTTCTAATACTTCTCCTAAACAAGCCACCGTCGGCGCGGCGGCCAGGAACCCGGTTTCTCCTTCATCGACCCATTCCGGATTGCGCCCGCAGGCGGTGACAATGGCGATGCGTCCACACAGCATTGCTTCAGCCGTTACCATCGGCATTCCTTCAAACCGCGATGGCAGCAGCAGGGCATGACTTTGACGCCAAATCTCAGCCGGTGAGTTAGCAAAGCCGCCAAAGCAAATTTTGGCTTGAATACCGTAGAGACGAGCCAATTCTTCAAGCTGCTGCTGATTGCCCTGATCTCGCCCCCAAAAGACAACTTCCACCGGGCGATCGCGCCACTGAGCCTGCTGCAGCACCTGCAAAATCAGATCTTGGCCCTTAGAGCGAAAATGAATTCGTCCGACACAGGCCAGTCGCCAAACCGGATCGGGCTGGGGCCAAGGCAGTATCGTTGTCTGCTCCACTTTCAGGGGATTGTCTACAATCTGCGCCTGCGGCAGCTTTGCCGCCAGCAGCGTTTCCATGATGGTCTGATTCTCAGCCGAGACAAAGAAACAGCGCTGCGCTTCTAAATAGGCGCTGCGATGGGTTTGGAGCTGAAAGTGCGTAATCCAGTCGCTGGGGCTGGCACAGTGCAGCAAGATGGCAAAAGGAATGTTATGGCGCAGGCAGGCTTTGGCAATGCTGACATCTTCCGTGTGATAGCTGACGGAAATCAATACGAAATCCGGCGCGAACTGCAACAGCCAGCGATCATGCTGGCGTTCTAGGGTTAGCAGTACCTTGTAGAAGAAAAAACGTACCTTCTCGGCCACGCCGCCTACGGGTCGCTGCCGCCAAAAAATGGTTCCTCCCTGTGCCTGAAGTTCGGCCAGCCCCTCTAGACAGTCTGGGTACCACGGATAGTTCACGCCCAGCTGATGCCCTTGAGCCTGTAGTACCAGAGCGGCCTGTGACCAAAGCTGCTCCGAGGCTCCCCAGGCCAGACCGTTGATAGTCGAGTAGATCCCTAGTCGCATATGTCCTTAGCCAAAATCTTTTTGATGAGAGCTGGGTCAAACCGGCAGGTCTGATTTTGGGCGTAGTAAGCGGCTGCCTGTTGGCGGCACTGAGCTTGCCAGTCGGCATAGAAAGTCTCATTAGTACAGAGCCGCGCTAGAATGCTACTCAGTTTTTCGGGCGGCAAAAACTGAGACGCGCAGCAGGCTAAATCCTGAGTGTAGTAGCCGTTGGGCGTGCTGACAAAGAACGAAGGCAGTCCGCTAGCTGCCGCGATTACCGAGGCTCCGCTAAACAGACTAACGGTCACAGAGGCGCGGCGCAGATCGTCTGTCAGACTGTAGGCAGCAGCAGAAATCTCGCAGCGATCGGGAAACTGGGCGGCAATTTGTGGCCACTGCTGTCGGTCTGCTGCTGCCGGATGGGGCCGCACTATGACTTGCTTCAGGTCAGTTGCCTGCTGACACAGCATCCTTACCAGATGCCGCAGGGCTGCCTCCTGTTCAGCTAAACCATACAGATGAGTGGCCCAGCGAGTGGACTGATCGAGAATCAAAACTGTTTTCCGGCTGAAATTATGGCTCAAGTCCACAACGGGATCAAACAGAGATCCTACAGGTACATATTCCTGACAGACCGTTTCTCGCTGAGTCGCATCGGCAAAAGTAGACTCCATCTGGCTAAGGAGCTGAGCTGAGCTGTCCCCAAAGCAAAGATACTGGTGCGCCAGAATAGGGATGTCTAAGCTATGTCCTACCACACCTTGCTGTAGCGTAACGACCTTCTTATGACGCTGCAGCCCGGTCTGCGCCACGGCGCTGCACAAAGGCAGCCAGTGACAGCGAACTATAGCGGTTTCAAACTCAATCTGGGGTGCCCATGCTTCCCACTCCATTAAACGGGCGGCGGCCCACTCAAATTCTGGCAGGGCACTGTCATACACACAGATACCGTGCGGAGCCAGAATCTGACGCACGCGCTCAAAGTCTTTTCGCGATCGCTGCCGCGCCATGCCTAGATGAAAGCGGGCATCTAGCCGTCCTAGTCTACCAGCAGGGTCTAAAAAATCCAGCCGTCCAGGCAGAGATTGCCCAGCTGTGGCCTGCTGCAATCTGCGGGCAATCCCAACGCTAATCCCCTTGTGCAGCAGACATAAAATCCGAATGTCTTGCTGCAGCAGACTCTGCAACAAGCGAATGATTAGCTCGTCTTCTTGCTGCCGCGCCCATAGCCAGATGCCACAGACGACCACATCAGCTCGATAGCACCGTTTAGGAACTGCAGTAGTCAGGCTTTGCGCAGTTCTAGCTAGGGCTGAGAGTCGTCTTGGCGGTGGTGCATAAACCGTTTGGGGGAGGGAATCAGGACTGAAGCCCACATGTTTTTGCAAACTGTAAAAGTAGTGTTGCAGACTGGGAGAAGTCTTATACAACAACACTTGCGCTGCGGCAAAGGCTTCAGCTACCCCTTGATTCGGAAATCTAAAGTTTGCTAGCACGATTGGCAAATTTCAGCGACATAAATATTAGTCATGCATCAAAGCCTTCGGTGCGTTACGGCTTCGCCTGACACGCCCTCCGGCATCGTTTATTGACCCTCTATTTGGCAACTAGAGTTTTCCTTTTCCAGAACAGCCCGCGATCGCTCTAGCCAGCTTGTGGTCACACCTCCGAAGCGATGCTCTAGCTTTTCTAATTCTTCTAAGTAGTAGGTAGAAAAAATTGCTTCAATATCTGACGGAATGGGTAGCTGAATCGGCTTTTGATTGAACTGAGTAGCTAGCGTATCGGCTTGGTAAAAGTCCATATTGTCAACGCCTAAAAACTGATAAATTCTTTTTAAGAACAGCTTTGGCTCTCGTTTTAGATCGTCATAAAATCCAATCAGCATTTGCTCAGGGCTAAAATAGCGTTCCCAAATTTCTAAATTTTTGATGTACTGACTATTGGCGAAAAGCCACTTATCTTGCAAGTCCCGCTCAAAAACTGTTTTTCTGACGATTTCTGCGGTTAGATTTTGGGGCTGCCAGTTAACTAAGCTGATACATCTAAGAAGAATATGCGACCAGGTGCGCTCAACCGGGCTGCGGAGAATGTAGATGACTTTGATGTCAGGAAAGTTCTCTCGAAGGGCGGCGATATTGCTTTCTGGCATCGTTGCATAGAGCGGCGTAATATCTCCTGTGATTTTGGCTTGTCCCCAATTGAAAAGAGAGCTATACCACTGAGGACTGCGCGGCATGAAAAAGTAGTTTAGATACCAGCTCAGATGACCGGGACGCAGCCAAGCTCGCTTGTCTTGCCAGAAAAACCTAACCTGCATCCGCCAGTATTCATAACGCTTTTGATCTCTGCCAAACAGACGCCCCCTCAGGTTATATTCCGGCTCATTGAAATAGCGCAGCTCTTTAATGGGCGGCAGCCAAATTTCGGGATGCTGCTGCAAATTGTGATGCAGCCAGGTAGTGCCGCTCTTGATCGCACCAATACAAATAAAATCAGGCTTCATGATGAAATAGGGCTAGCGCTGCCAGACTTCGACACATTGTTGCTTGAAGGCGCAGTGAAATCCATTCTTAGAGAGCAAGTCAGTGCAGATGGCGATCGCTTCTTTGCCAATAATCCAGTCATGAAATTCCACGATAATGGTTTTGATGTGGCCGAGATCAGCTGCATTTTCGACCAAGAAATCGTGTTCACCGCCTTCAATATCTAAAATTAGCGCTGAAAAGGTAAAGCCATGAGCTTCTTCTAAAGCTTTCAAAGTTTTGACGGGTACCTGAACTTTTTGCCCGGTCTGGCGATTGGCGCTGCCGCCGACAATTAGCGGATGAATGAAGAACTCACCGTCAGATGTGTCAGAAACTAGGCAGTGTTCAATGACGAACTGACACTGATTTTTGGCTTTATTCTTCGCCAACCAGGGAATTAGGTGAGGATTGGCTTCGACTACCACATGCTTTTGAGGGTCTGACAGCTTGCGATTTGTGAGGCAGGAAATCACGCCTAAACAGGCACCTAATTCTAGAACGTTGTCCCCTGGCTGAATGAATTTTTCAACTAAAAAAACTTCTCTGCTTTCATAGCCTTTGTAGAAAAAGCGGGAGCGAAAACTGCGCGTAGTTAGCTTCTTTGGAATTTCAAACCGACAACCCTTAATTCGATAGTCATCATACAGGAAGTCAAATAGGAATCCAGCCAGACTGTTACCACCGCCATCTGCTCGATCGAATAATCGTAAAAATTTAACTAAACTGAAATAAACAAAAGCGGCAGCTTTTTCTATGATCCAGTGTCTAACAAAAGTCTGATTCATTAGTATCATTTGAAAACATCATCATTTTGTTTATTTCTTAGTCTAAAAAATGCTAAAAGACAGTAACTCCTATTTTGCTTTAGACTCAATATCTGATCGGACTGCTTTAGCGACATCACTCGCTGAATTTAGCTGGCAGGGAGCATGTCCACTCATTTCACCCTCAATAAAAATTTTCAAACTTTTAGAAAGCCAAACCAAGCTGTAAATACCCGTATGGTCATGCACTAGAGTGCTAATTTTATAATGTCCTGCTTTTAAGTTAATCGGGCCAATGTCAACAACAAACTGATTTTTACCTGACTGTATATCTAGCTCAATATTTTGAAACTTGCTGTGCCACTCAGCTACAAACTGCTCCAAGACGTTGTAAAAGGCAAATCTTAAGGTAATGTTGTCAAATTTTTGATCGGCCTCAAACTCCAGCGTAATTTTGAGATAATTGTTGTAGGTCAAAACAGCAGGTTCTGCTTCAAGTAAGCAGTTACTATTTGCTTCTGCCCGCACTGAGACTGATGTGATGCTGGGCGATAAGCGCTCAAACTCGCTTTTGCTTTGACCTTCTAGATTATGGTTAATTTCATAGTAGGTTTTAACCCCTGTCTGCACATCGCCGGCGTGGTAACACTGACCCTCTTTCAGCAAAAGCGTGTGCGTGCAGGTCTGCACGATTTGATCCATATGGTGGGAGACTAAAATAACCGCTGCTTTTTGTCGCAGTTCGCCGATGCGGTTATAGCACTTGCTGCGAAAGGCTAAATCGCCCACTGCCAAGACTTCGTCTAAGATGAGAATATCGGGTTCTAAAGCGGTAGCGATCGCAAATCCGAGTCTGACCTGCATTCCCGTACTGTAGCTCTGGACGGGGGTATCAATAAAATCCCAAATTTCAGCAAAGTCGATAATCTCATCAATTTTCTGGTCAATTTCGGCTTTGTTCAAGCCTAAAACAGAAGCGCCGACGTAGATGTTTTCTCGTCCGGTCAAAATTGGGTTAAAACCTGCACCCAACGCAATCAGGGCGCTCATGCGGCCCCGCAGCGTAATCTGCCCCTGATCTGGTTTAATTAAGCCGTGAATCAGCTTCAGCAGCGTAGTCTTACCTGCGCCATTTTTGCCAATTAGCCCTAGACATTCCTGCCGTTTTAGCTCAAACGAGATATCCTTTAAAGCCCAAAATTCTTCTTTACGTAAAGCGTCTTTAGAGGCTTCTCGACACAGCATCTCGCCGCTAATATCTTGTAAGCCATACCAGAGCGATCGCTTTAAATCGCGACAAAACTTTTTAGAAACTCCATCTACCTGAATTAGTGTTTCAGTCATAGCCGGATAGCTTGATGCCAATTTGCCCACATACTGTTTTGCAAAGTTGTTGAGTGATTAATTGATTAAAATTAAGCTCTGTTGGTAACAGAAATCACTGTTTTTTGAAATTGCGGCTTAGATTGAAAAAATATGCCTATTATTTGGCAGAAAAGAACGGATCAGCAAGCTATATAGTACTGAAGAGGTGGTCTATAGCTGAATCAGCTACCTGACATCTTTATTGAACTCTCATGCAACTGAGAGCCAGATGAGGCAAAAATTCAACAAAGCTACGGTTGCGCTTAGCAACTCCGTTTATCGTGACTGACTTAGCTGCAGCGATCGCACTGGCTTAGGAAGCCGCAATTACCTGATTGCGACCCAAGGCTTTAGCCTTGTAAAGGGCGGTGTCAGCCGCTTGAATGACAGCAGTGCTTGTCTTGCCGTGCTGCGGCAAGCAGGCCACGCCTAGCGATATGGTCAAATTTTCTAAAAGATGATCCTGATGCGTCAGCGACATCTGGCTGATTGCTTGGCGGATTCTCTCAGCCTTGGTCTGTGTTTCTGCCAAAGAGGATTCGGGTAAAACCAAGATCATTTCTTCGCCCCCATAGCGGCAGGCAAGATCTGAGTCGCGCGTAATGTCTCTGAGCAACTGTCCCACCGCCTGCAGGACGAGATCGCCCGCGTCATGCCCATAGGTATCGTTGAATCGCTTGAAGTGATCTACATCCAGCATGATGATGCCAATAGGATGCTTATGCCGCTGCGATCGCGCGACCTCCTGATTGAGCGATTCTTCCAAATAGCGACGATTAAAGAGGCCCGTCAGCGGATCACGAATGCTTTGATGCTGCAGCGTTTCTCGCAGATGCAGATTGGCTAGAGCTAGGGCGATCTGCTCCGCAACGGTGCGGGCTAGCTGCTGCTTAGATTCTGGCAGCGCCTCTGCATTCTCAGCGCTGAGATGGAGCAAGCCTAGAGTTTCTCCCTGGGCAATCATCGGAATGCAAAGCGTTGTGAAAACTTCAGCCTCGGCAGATACGTGGTTACAGCGCAGGCCGGAACGCTCTTGAACAACAGTATGACTTCGGCCGCGGCGCAGACCCCAGCAGGCTTTGGGGGCAAAGCTCTTTTCAGACTTGAGCTGACTCCCCCAAGAGGCTACGCTCTCAACCCGGTTGCGGGAAGCGCTGGTGATAAAAATGCCGCCAGAACAGTCGGGAAACAAGGGGTCTACGAGGCAGGTGATGGCGGCACAGGCTTCTTCAATCGTCAGACAAGCCTGCAAAAACTCGCTCATTTCGCTCAGCAGCATCATCTCTACGTTACGCTGCTTCAGATCCCCTACGCGCCCCTCAAGCTGCAGGTTGGCTTGCTGTAGGGCAGTCTCCGACTGTTTGATCTCAGTGATGTCACGAAAGGTAACTGCAAAGCCGTCCCCTAGCTTAACGGCAATATTTTCAAACCAGCAGTCGATACCGTCATGGTCGTAGTAAAATTGCCGCTGAACCGGGTCGCCTGAGTTGACGACCTGCACATAGAGATCAAATAGCCCTTCTTCGCGATTTCCCGGCAGTTCCTCCAACATGCGTTTACCAATGAGCTGCTCGGCGGAGCGACCTACTACTTCACAAGCCGCCGGATTACATAGCAGCCATTCAAAGTCAACAATTTGGCCCTGCTGGCGCACGGAGCGAAACGCCATGATGCCGTCAAGCGAACTATTCAGGACGCCAGCTAGCTGCATTTCTGAAACTTTAAGAGCCTCCTGCATCTCGATAGTTGGCGTCACATCTAGATGACTACCGACTATCCGCACTACCTCCCCTGATTCATTTTTGAGCTGAATAGCCCGTGAGAGAATGTGCACAATGGAGCCGTCTTTGTGACAAAAGCGCTGAGTGGTGGAAAAACGGTCTATCTTGCCGCGGCGATAGTCTTCTAAGAGCTGCAGTAGGGCAGAGCGATCGGCCTCTAAAATGAGTGATTCCCACGTTTGCAGCGTGTTTGCCAGTTCATGATCGCGGTAGCCCAGCATTTCCTTCCAGTGGGGAGAAAAGTAAATCTCGCCAGTGAGCAAATCCCAGTCCCAAAAACCTTCTGAAGTGGCGTGAATAAAAAGCTCAAGCTGCTCTTTTGTCTGCTTTAAATCCAGTTCTGCCTGTTTTTGCTGGGTAATATCCCGGATAACGACTAGGACTTCATCCCCTCCTAGCGGTTGGATACGAGCCTCTTCGTAGCAAATCTTTTCTTGAATCCAAAAGCTGTACTCCTGTCGCTGAATTTCTCCCGTTGCCAAAGCCCTTTGAGCCAGTTGAATCCGCTCATGAGCAATTTCAGGCGGCCTCATGTCTGTGACCCAAGTTCCTTGAATTTCCTTCCCTGACTTGCCAGGATGTAGGTCCTGAATCAGATCCTGATTGAGAATCTCTGTCTGCAGGCCGTCTTGATGCATCCGCATCAAAAAGTCGGGAACCGCTTTGATCAGTGCTCGGTTGGTAGCTTCGCTTTTACGCAGCGTCTCTTCAGTTCTGCGGCGCTCAGTCACATCGCGCACAATCACTAGGCATTGATCAACGTCACAGGGCACGATGCGAACCTCTTCGGCGCACAGCACTCCATGTTTTTTCAGCTCATGCTCCCATACTTGCAACTTGCCGCTAGCTAAGGCGGCTGCAATTCCAGCCAAATTTCTCTGCAGCAGCTCTGGCGGCAACACCTCGGCTAGGTTCTGCTGAATGGGTAGAAAAGCTTTGTCCTGAGTTTTGGGGGCAAAGAAGTCATAGCAGGTGCCATCTCGTCCGACTCGCAGCAGCAAATCAGGTATGGCTGATAGAATCGCCTGATTGGTGGCTTCGCTCTGCCGGAGCTGTTCTTCAGTCTGTTTGCGCTCGGTGATATCAACGTGACAGCCGATCATTCTTACCGGCTGACCCGCTTCGTCCCACTCAATTACCTGACCTGAGCAAATAACCCAGACGATGGAACCATCCTTGTGGCGATAGCGGACTTCGCCATAGTAAGGCACCTGACCGTGGCTTTGCACATGGCGCTCAAAGCAGGCTAAAGCGCCAGGGAGATCTTCAGGCAAAATAAGCTGCTGCCAGGTTTCCGGTGAGTTTGGCAGCTCGTGATCTTCGTAGCCAAACATGCGTTTGAGGCCAGGGCTGAAATATTCTTGATTATGGGCAATATCCCAGTCCCAGTAGCCAGCTAAGATCACATCTAGAATATTTTCTAGCAGCTTGAGTTCGCTACCCACCCGTTCGACCTGCTGCTTGATGGCTTCTGTCTGCTGATGGGCTGCTTCAAGCCGCTTTCTTTCAGAAATATCCTGAACAATATAGGAAAACTGGGGGCGATCGCTCTCTGCAATGCCAATGTAAGACACGGTAGCAAGCAGCCAGCAGGTTTCAGACTTGGCAGTGTGCTTATAGCTGAACTGCACGGGCTGTCGTTGCTGCTGGCTTTGGCGGTAGTGAGAAACCCAGAGCTGCACTAAGTCCTTAGGTGCGCCGAGTTCGCTAAGCCACTTATTCGTCAGGGCTTCTGGCGTGGTTTCAAAAAATTCAACCGTCGCTGGATTATGAAACGTATGCAGAATGTCGTCATCGGCTGAGAGTTCCACGCCGCCCATCATCAGCGGAGATGTCTCATAGAAGATGCGCAGGATAACGGCTTGCTCCTGCAGAGCCATTTGTACCTGCCGCTGGGCGGTTATGTCTCGAAAGATGCCGCGAGTATAGAGGGGCATTCCTGCCTGATATTGGGTGTTGATATTTCCCTCTAGCAGAATTTTGCGTCCGTCTTTTGCCAGGAAGATGACTTCCAGGTGTTTCGCGGCCTGAGTTGTATTTGCCTGCAACTGCCCAAAGAGCGCCTGACAGCCGGGGAGGCACTCCGGAGCGAGGATGTCGAAAATGGTGAGGGCGGCGATTTCCTCAGCGCTATACCCCAGCGTTTCTCGCCAAGCGCGATTGACATAGACAAAGTGACCGTCGCGCAGGGAAACGCTTTGAATCAGATCGCTGGCGTTATCAAAAAAGTCTTCAAGCTGTTCTTTGCTCTGGCTGAGCTCGCTTTCGGCCTGTTTGCGATGGGTGATATCAATGCCAGAGGCCGTCAGATGGGTAATGTTCCCGGCGCTATCAGTAATCGGCGCGAGCGAAAAATCAACCATGATTTGCCGCCCCTCTTTTACCTGCGCCGCAATGTCAAAGCGAACGACATTTCCCTGCTGGGCCTGGGCGATCGCCTGCCATATTCTCTCCTGAGCGGCGGCCTCATAGCCCCACCAGTAAGTTTCCGCGAAGGACTGGCCGATGACATCCTCGCGCACTAGTCCGGCAATCTCTAGGGGAGCCTGGTTAACCTCTAGCAGTTTGCCCTTGGGCGTTATCACCGCAACAAACGTCAGCAGGCTGTTGAGAATTTGGCGCAAAAATACCTCTCGCTGCCGGATTGCGGCCACCGCCTGGGTATGTTCATAAACCTCTTCTAAAAACCGCTGGTTGGTATTTTCTATCTCCTGGGTCTGCCGCGCTGCGCTAGTTTCAAGTTCTAGCTTTGCTGCTTGGAGCTGCTCGGCTAGGGCCGCCTGATGCACAGCAATGCTGAGCTGTAAGGCCACCTGCTGCAAACCCTCAACTTCCCAGGTCTGCCACTGTCGCGGCCCGGTACAGCTCTGGGCCATCAACAGCCCCCACGGCTGGGTCTGGTTGCAAATCGGCACCGTCAAACTGGCTTTGACCTGAAGCTGGGCCAGCAGTGCTGTCTGTTCTGGCTCTAGGTTGGCGGTTGCCACATCAGCGATCGCTAAAAACCCCTGCTCTAGGTCGGTCTCAAGCCAGTGAGCCTCTAGGGCGGGATGTGCGACTGTCTGATGCAGCCGCGATGGATGGGCCGGCAAGACGGCCTCAGCTACGATTTGACCGCTCCCGTTAGCATCGAACTGACAAATCCAGAGGCGATCGCAACCCAACAGATCCCGCACCGCAGCTACGGCGGTTTGCTCAATAGTCTCTAGCGCCTGCGATCGCTGAATTTGTTGGGCAATCTTTGTCGTGAGGGGACACCAATTTGTCGGCTGGTCGCAATGATCGGGTGATAGGCTCTGTTGTGATTGTTCAGTCGTCAAAGCGTGGAGCTGGGATCCCCTAAAAATATCCATGTAAGCGTCTATATTTGATTTGTAAGCGTCTATATTCGGTCTTTTCTCTAGAGGTTTGGGCTAATTTAACCCTAAAAATACTGAATTTTCATGGGCGGATCCGCGTATTTTCTGATCAGAGCTGGTGGCTGCCTCAGCCAGCCATCAGCCAAAAGTACTAGAGCAAATCTTTGTTCTTTGCCTTGACTCGCTCATAAACTTCTGACATGGCGTCAATAAACGAATTTTCCCGTGACCAAAAAGCCGGAAAATCACCCTGTTTTTTAATCATAACGGCTGAGACTAACGCCGCTGAAGCTGGTTCAACTGACTGGGGCAGTCGCTTTTCTCCCTGCCAAAAGCGCTGCAGATCGCTATCTGCAACCGTTGTGACGGCTGGCCGGGTGAAATAGCTCTCGGCAGATTGGGGCGCTTGCTGCTGGGCAGTTAGCTCCTCTGCCAGTGCCTGCCCCAGCGGGGATTTAGCTAGCTCTGCCTGTAGCGCCTCGCGGGATAACCCCCGCAGCTCAAACAGTAAAAACGGGTCGCGATCGAGCTGGGCCGCTAGCAGGTAATGCACTCCGGCAATATGCTTGCAGGGGTTGCTCCAGTCCGGGCAGGAACAGTCGGTGGAAAAATCTTGTTTGCTTTTGGGCAGAAAAGGCAGTCCCAAAGTGACGAAGCTGTCTTCAATCGATTCGGGCATTTCATTGAGCATCAGCCGGGAGATGAGGCTGGCTTTGGAGGCCATCAGCGCGACTACTGCCGCCCATTTGGCCTTACTAATTGGCTGAAACTCAATGCTGGTATGGTACAGAGGCTCTTTATAGACCCCGAAATAGGGATTGACCGAACCGCGCACCTGAGCGGTGACGGTGCCGTCTACAATCTGAAAATCCAGCACTTTGCCATTGCGGGCGTAGCTGCGACCTCGGCTGAGGCGGGCCGAGTCTGAAATCTCTTCTAAGGCGGCGATAAACTTTTGCCCCCACCAGGTACGACTCATCTGGGCCATGATCTCTACTCCAAAATCGCCTGCTTATTCAGGGCTATTAGCTTTTGAAAAGCATTATTATCCAGCTCCGTCAGCCAGGACTCATCTGAACCAACAATCGCCCCGGCCAGCTTTTTCTTGTCTTCAATCATCTGATCAATCCGCTCCTCCAACGTTCCCATCGCCACAAACTTGTGGACGAATACGTTTTTCTTTTGGCCGATACGAAAAGCCCGGTCAGTGGCCTGATTTTCTACTGCCGGGTTCCACCAGCGATCGAAATGGAAGACGTGATTCGCCTTCGTCAGGGTAATGCCCACACCCCCCGCCTTGAGCGACAGCACAAACACCGACGGCTCAGTTTCAGGATCTTGGAACTGGGCGATCATCTGCTGCCGCTTGTCGCGGTTAGTGCCGCCGTGAATATAGTGAGTGGGGTAGTGGCAGGTATGGCGCAGATAGTGCTCTAGAGCGTCGCCAATTTCTCGAAACTGAGTAAACACTAAGGCACTTTCGCCCTCGGCCATGACTTCCGCGAGCATTTCCAATAGGCGGCTGAGCTTATGCGATCGCTCTGGGGTAAAGTCGCTCTCGTCTTGCAAAAACTGGCGAGGATGATTGCAGATTTGCTTGAGCTTGGTCAGCGTCGCCAGAATCATGCCCTTGCGCTGAATGCCCTCGGCAGCTTCGAGCTGGCCGGTAATGTCTTTGATCACCGCTTCGTAGAGGGATGCCTGCTCTGGGGTGAGGTTGCAGAACAGCTTTTGCTCAACTTTGTCGGGCAGGTCTTTAATGATCGACTCGTCTGTTTTGACGCGCCGCAGGATAAACGGCTCTACCAGCTTCTTCAGCGTCATCGAGCGCTGCGGATCGTTATTTTTCTGAATCGGTAGCTCGAACTGTTTGCGAAACTGGGCCTGCTTGCCCAGGTAGCCAGGATTGAGAAAGTTGAAAATTGACCAGAGATCCATCAGCCGGTTTTCCACGGGCGTTCCGGTCAGAGCGAGTCGATGATTGGCTGACAGCTTTAGAATCGCTTTGGTCTGGGCGGCCTTGGGGTTTTTAATATTTTGGGCTTCATCAAGGACGACCCGGTGCCAGGTGACTTGGCTAAACAGTTTGGCATCTTTGCGGGCCAGGGTAAAAGAGGTAATCAGCACGTCATGGCTGCGGCAGGCGGCTTTGAAAGCTTTGGCTTCTTGGGGGCGATCGCTGCCGTGATGCACGACTGCTTTCAGGTGAGGCGCAAACTTTGCCAGTTCATGATACCAGTTGCCCACGACTGAGGTGGGGCAAATCAGCAGCGTCGGCGGCATCTGCTTGATGCCTTCCTGAGCCGCTAGCTCTCGCTCCTGCACCAGTCGGGCAATCACCTGCACCGTTTTACCCAGGCCCATATCATCAGCTAAGCAGCCATTGAGCCCCAAACTTTCCAAATAGTGCAGCCAGGAAAGCCCCCGCTTTTGGTAGTCCCGCAGGTTGCCCTGGAGCTGATCTGGGTCTGGCGTCAGGGACAGGTGGCTTTTGTCCTGGAGCTGGGTGAGCATGTCGCTGAGGGTGTCGTCTCGCTCGAACTCTACCTCTACGGCTTCATCGCCCTCTGCCGCCAGCTTCATAAACTCCAGCAGGCTCATCTCTGGATCTTCCTGTCGCTTGTGCTGCCAGAACTCCAGCATTTGCCGCATTTTGTCTTGGTCTAACTCTATCCACTGGCCCCGAAACTGCACCAGCGGCGCTTTAGCATTGACGAGCTGATTCCACTCTTGCTGACTCACAGGCTGATCGCCGATCGCCAGCTCATACTGATATTGCACCAGCGTATCGAGGGAAAAGTAGCTCTTAGCTTTGTCATTACCACCAATAGACTTGCCCTTAGCCTTTAGCCGCACTTTGGCCCGCTGCCGCCCTTTCGGCGTCCACCAGGCCGGGATAATCACTTTATATCCAGCATCTTCCAGCACCCAGGCCGACTCTTTCAGGAAGTCAAAAGCTGCTTCCAATGTGATAAATATGCCTACGGGCTGGTCGGTTTCTAGGCCGCGCCAAAAGGCGGGATAAATGCGAGCGGCGTAGCCCAGATTCATTAGCAGATGCTGCTCAAAATTTTCGCCAAAGTGCTGCTCCATCTGCTGCTGGCGATCGCCCTGCAGCCGCCAAAAATCCAGCAGTGAGATGCGCAGGGAGGGGTCATCTTTGGGCGCAACCTGAAACTGGATCTGCCAGGGGTCTTCCGGCTTTGGCGGTTCCTGGAGCTGAAAGCAAACATGAAACGGAGCAGCCGTCTGCGAGCGGCGAATGCGATCGCGCCAGGCTTGCCACTGCTGATATTGCTCTAAGGCAGTCGGCGTTTTCCAAGGTGGATGACTAGCACTAGGGCGTAAGCAGTGCTGGATTAGGGAACCGTCGATCTTTTTATCAAAGGCGTTAGTAGTAGGCGTGCGGGTGACAATATCGTGGAGCAGATATTCCGAGAAGTGGCGTAGCAGCGCTGCCGGGTCATAAAACCTGGGAGCCTCCTGCGGCCCTGCAAATCCGGCAGTGCAGACCAGTGGCATGTACTCTAAGTAGGTCTGCAGGGTGCTTTCGTAGCGATCGCCAATCAGCTCCCAGCCAGGGTAGATTTCAAACTCAGGGGACTTTTGAGTCTTACTTTTCGATTTGGCAGATTTCTTCGCCGTTTTGCGGCTGCCAGCTAGCTCCCGATATTTCAGCGCCGGAATGTATTGATCCCGCAGAATCACCTGCTTGAAGGCTTGGGTGTAGTGATACCAAAACAGCAGATCAGCGCCGAGCTGCACTTCGTCGGCTAAGTTATAGAGGGCAATGAAGTGGAGATCGTTGAGCAGGCTGATGGCGTTGCAAGCAGTGGAGTAGCTCTGATGGGCGATCGCGGGATAGCAATCCACTTGCCAATACTGCCAGTCGAACTCATCAGGCGGTTCAGCTTCCAGGTAGCGGGAGAGTTCGAGGGACGGCAGCGGCATTTCCTCAGCGGTGGGCAGTAGGAAGTATTGCGGCGCAATTAGGTCCTCTAGTTTCCGGTTCGGTGCAGGTTTAATGCCGAGTTCTGCGGTGAGGAACTCCGCTAGTTCAGCCCGGGTGAGCTGGCGCGGATGGGGCTGCCCCGATTTGCGCAGGCGGCGGCTTTTGGTCTCAGTCTCGACCCATAGATAGAAGGTGCCGCCTTGAATGAAATCAGTTGAAGCGTGAGGAATCCAAGTGCCGTGGAGTATTTTCATCAGTTTACGCCTGCATCCCTTTTTGAAAAGGGTATCAGATCTAGCTTCAACCTTTTTATCGAAGGCGTTCGTGGTGGGAGTATGAGCGACAATGTCGCGGAGTAAAATGTAGCAGCAGACATAGAAGATCAGCCAAGCCAGACTACGTTAACTTACCTTTCTTTCAGTTCTTTTGAATAAGCTGATGGCTCCAGGAAGTATTAGTACTTTGAGCGATCGCTTCTTTTCAAGCACAATGTCTACATCATGAAGGTGACAACCCTATTAAACTTAGCTACTAAAACCAACGGCCCAAATTGCTGTCATTCTTTATCTAAGCGAGGACTCGCCTTGAGTGTAATTGCGGCAGCTGCTATCGGAGGCGCTTGCACGCCTGAGCAACCGCTGAGCCTTAACAGGGTAGATAAGGTAGCGATCGCCAACGCTACAAGTGCAGCTGACGTAAAAGCTACCGCCGAGCGCGCTGACGAACTGGCCTCCTCTGGCACAAAGCTAGCGGCTTTGACAACAGCGCTGCAGTCGGCACGACTGTTGGAGGAGAGCCAGACATCCGATGTGGCGATTCAAAATGAAGTAAAGGCCGCTCTTTTAGCTGCGCTCTCGGCAGACGCGACTGGAGTAGTAGAGTTTGAAGGCCATAGTGACCAGGTCTGGAGTGCTCAGTTCAGCCCGGATGGTCGTCGGGTCATCACGGCTAGCGATGACAACACAGCTAAGGTTTGGAAAGCTGACGGCACGCTTCTCTATACGCTAGAGGGACACAGCAATCATGTTGTGGATGCTGCTTTCAGCCCAGATGGCAAGATTATAGCTACGGCTAGTGATGGTATGGATGGCGCCGTCAAACTTTGGCAAGCCGACGGCACGCCTATCGCAACCCTAGAAGGCGACAGTTCCTGGACAACCGACATCAGCTTTAGTCCAGATAGCCGTACCTTAGCTGTTGGCACTTTCGATCGTCAGGTCAACATTTGGCAAACGGATGGAACACTGCTGCAGACGTTGGAAGGCCACAGCAGATCTGTCATAGAGACTCGCTTTAGCCCAGATGGCACACTGCTGGCCACTGCCGAGTTCGGTGGCACTGTTAGGCTGTGGCGAACCGATGGAACGCTACTTCATGTTTTAGAAGGTCATAGCGATGATGTTTTCGATCTTAGCTTCAGCCCAGATAGTCAAATGCTTATCACAGCTAGCCGCGATGATTCAGCTAGGCTATGGCGGACTGACGGAACGCTACTGCATACCCTAGAAGGTCATAGCGACTGGATTCTTGACGTTAGCTTTAGCCCAGATGGCACACTGATTGCTACTGGCAGCGCAGATGGAACTGCCAAGCTATGGCAAACTGATGGCACCTTACTACACACCTTAGAAGGCTCTGCTACGGTACTAGACGTACGTTTCAGCCCTAATGGTCAAACCCTTGTAACAGGCGGCAATCTTCCTAAGCTTTGGAAAACTGACGGGACGCTTTTACACACGCTCAAAGGTTTTGACAACATGGCAACGGATGTGCGCTTCAGCCCTGATGGAAAAGCCATCTTGATGGCAGGCAACGATCGTGAAAAGGGCGGCCCTGGTAGTGCTCAGATTTGGCAAATTGATGACGATACGCTGCTGAACATTCACGCCGACCTCCATACATTCACCTTGCCCGACCAGAGTTCGAGACCGCTCACCTTCAGTCCTGATGGGAAAAGTGTTGCTGCTTCCAGTGACGACGGCACGATTAAACTGTTTCAACTTGATGGTGAACTGCTGCACACGATAGATAGCGATTTGGGATCGCATCCATGGGTTGTATTCAGCCCCGATGGGCAAACACTGGCTGTGTACAGCTACGGCAGCGTTGTTGAATTGCGGCAGGTTGACGGTACGCTGCTGCATACCCTAGATGGACATAAGTTTGCCACAGGCGCTTACTTTAGCCCCGATGGTCGCTTGGTTGCGACCAAAACGGGTGAGGAAAATGCAGGTGTAGGAACTGTAAGGCTTTGGCAACGCAGCAACGGCGAACTTCTGCAAACACTAGAAGGTCACACGAAAGTAATTTACGACATACAGTTCAGTCCCGATGGCCGTAGGATCGCTACGATAGACGCAAGCGGCATTGCTAAGCTGTGGGCTACTGACGGAACGCTGCTGCATACGCTAGAAGCCAACAGCGACGACAGTGAAGATCGGGGCATTGGATCATATATAAGCTTCAGTCCCGATGGCACAACGGTTGCAACATCGAGTCCTGGTGGCATCGTTAAAATATGGAACATGGATGGCGTTCTGCTCCATACGCTAGCTGATAGCGTTTTTATTAGCTTCAGTCCTGACAGTCGCCTGATAGTGACGTCCAATCCTCTTGATAGCACTACGGCGCTGCGGCTGTCAGACGGCACGCTAATTGACACCTTGGAAGGTCGGTACAGCAAGTTTAGTCCAGACGGTAGCACTATTGTCACTAAAAGCGGTGACTCCATCAACTTTTGGCAAATCGATGGTACGCTTTTCTACCAGCTACCAGGCGACTTCGTACACTTTAGCCCAGATGAAAGCACTCTCTCAGTCGTTGATCGAGATCTCGGTGACGACATTACGACTATCAAAACATTGCCGTGGGAACTCGGTCTGCTCAGGTCTCACACCTGTCAGCAAATAGAAGACTACTTGCAAAGCAGTCCTTACGTTTCAGAAGAGGCACAACGAGAAGGCTGTCAAAGATAGCGGTCTGTTTATCGTTGGCTAAATCTGATCCCACAGCACCTGCAGGCCATCTGGCAGGATGGATGAGATTTCTTGCACCCGTTCAGCAGAGAGTTCTTCCCGCGCGGTCAAGAAAACCGCAATGACAACGGCCTCTGACGTCACGTTTTTGGGCACGCCTTTGACGCGGCGTAAGAAGGTTTCAGTATCAATATTGGGAGGGAGTAGAAATCGACTCAAAAACGCCGCGATGGAATTATCACTTTTCCAAAGCTGGGCGATCTCTTCATCAGAAGATGATGATTGAAATTGCCAACCTCCCTCAAAACCTGCGTCGACGCCACCGAGACACAGCCAAGATTACACTAAAGATTACACAATGGCAGAATAGACTATACTTGAGTCGCCATGCTGACCTGATACCAAGTGGTGCAGCGTTTTGACTTTGTAGAGAAATCACTCCAAGTTTAGCCAGGATTGAGGCTAATGCCAAGGCGAATTAATTCTAAATGTTTAGCCTGCGCCCAACTGAGCGCTACCGTTGCGCAACAGCAACACGGCCCCGATGGTGACAGCTGCTGGGACGAAAAAGTCTGTCCTCGCCGCCGCTCCCACTACCGCCACCGCCGCGACAACAACTCCAAACGCCGCGCTCAATACCGGGAGCAGGTGGCCCAGGCCGAAGCCAAAGTTTTGACCGAAATTGAAATTCCGCTGTCGCTGCCCCCCGTAGCTTATCTGTATCTCTACCGCGAGAAGCGCAAGGATGCGCCGCTGCACGCCCTAGCGGCTGCTGTTTGGCAGGGTGATGTTAAAGTTCTAGACGTTAAACCGATTCACTGTGCCGGACTGCGCAATCGTCAAATTCAGGCCTACTTGACCCAGGTTTTAGCCCGTTTAGGCGATCGCTATGGTATCACCAAGTTCGAGCCGGAGATTCGTTTAGAGCCAACTGAATGTCCGATCGCGAACTGTGCGTTGCGGCATAGCCCTACAGAGGGGATAGACCCTACTCATGACTGACACCCAGCCGCTGGAATTGGCCCTAGACGAAGCGATCGCTGCCGCTAGGGTAGCTCCCCAAACGGTCAAACTAGAGGATGTTTGGCAGCAGTTTGCAGCGGCGATCGCTCAGCTTCCTCTGCCTGATCATTTGCGGCTGGGGGCATTACTCATTGCTCAACTAGCCCAGCTCTATGAACTCAAGGCCGGATGGCTCTTGGACGACTGGGAAGATACCTATCACCCTCAAGATCCCATCTTTTCAGACGAAATGCTGCAGGGGCTGGTGCGGCAAAGCCAACAGGTGGATGTCTCCATGTTTACCGAGCCGGTGCGTCGCCGTCGCTCGCGGTCGGATATGCCCAAGCAGTTAGATTCTGTTGCCGATACGGTGGATAAGCAGAAGGTGCTGGCAATGGTGGATCAGATGGATGCTGAAACTGCGGCTCAACAGGCTCTGATGACGGCTCACGCAGAACAGGTTTCTGTTTGGATTAGGGCGATCGCGGTTTGGATGACCCAGCAACAGGTCGCGGAAGTTTCGCTGATGGAACTGCACCAAGCTCTAAACAGACCGCTAATCGAAGTCTGGCTGGGTTTACTGCTGGGCAACTATGCCCTGGAGCAGCGCGGCGAGTTTTATTCACCCGCAGACATTCGGATAAAGCCAGGGCCTAAGTCATCTGACGCTTGATGAGCTAAGTAAACACTCCAGGCTGAGCAGCCAGTTCCTCAAAGCTGCCCTACCCGACCTGCTGCAATCACATAGATGCCATTAGCTGGGTAGCCAATCGTGGTCAGCTACCTGAGTTGAAAGACACAGCTAAATTTCTGGTGGCTCTGAAGACTCCGCAGGGGACGCTTCTAATTCAGCATCTTCATAGAGAACCGCAAACGTCTCGGTAAAATCGACGCTCTTAAGCTGAAAATGGTCGGTTTCCTCTGCCACATAGTATTGCAACACCCAGAGATCAGCTTCATTACGGCGAAAGCATTCTACCCGCTGACGTCGCGTGTTGATCAGCACGTATTCTTCCAGGCTCTCTACCTGCTGGTAGTCCATAAACTTATCGCCCCGGTCGAAGGCTTCGGTAGAGTCAGACAGCACTTCTACAATTAGCTTTGGAAAGCGCTTGTAGTTAGAAGTTTCGCGATCGCGCCCATCACAAGTCACCATCACGTCTGGATAAAAAAAGCGATCGCGCGCTTCAATTCGCACTTTCATGTCGGCAATGTAGACCCGACAGCCGCTGCCTCTGACGTGACTACGGAGGAGAGCAAACAGGTTGCCGGTAATCGTGACGTGAGTATCGCTGGCTCCGGCCATTGCGTAGACCTCACCGGCGATATACTCGTGCTTGATCTGACTTTCGGCTTCTAGCTGGAGATACTCTTCGGCAGAGAGGGCGGGTTGAGGAGAGGCAACCATAGCGAATTAGTACAGATGTCTATGGACTTATTGTAGGTGAATTGTGAGGGGCGATCGCCTCAATGAAAACTGCCGATAAGATTTCGCAGAAAGCTAAGCGTGAAGGTGGTGATAGATATGTTTTGGCTAATTAGAATGAGGGGCTGTTCTATCAGTAATAGAGAAAGGATGAAGAAGAGAGAAACAAATCGATGGGGTCTGAGCGCTTGATACATTGGGACTATTCAGTTGGTATTTAGTTTATTGGTTATTGAAGAGGATGCTTACAGCCGCAGTTATCACGAGCAGCCTGAACCACCGCGATCGCAATTAAGGCAAGGGCTTAGACTAACTCAATGACTCAGCTAGAGCACAGAGCTATCTGGTCGCTCATGGCAGAGCTACCGGGCAATCCAACCCTGAGCGCACATTGCTATGCACAGCAGGATTCGGCATCAGGCCACAGCCATATCTCCTCAGATTCCTCGCTTGGAGAACATGGATGCCTAAGCCAATTTAAACATCAACCAAAAATCGCATAAAGCGAAATTCAGCGGTGCTAATACGGTTTTTAACCGCGATCGCTCGAAACTTTTAAGTCAGTTGGCAAGCGCTGTGGCAGGCAACTGACTGGATGGCGCTCAGCTTCCAGAAGATATCAGCTCTATAGCATTATCTAGAAGCTCAAACCGACTCCACAATTTATCCGTTTCACTGGGCTTAACGACTAACCCTTCAGGTAAGCAATTAGGCTGCGATCGAGAAGTTGCGGTCTAAAGCATTTCTTACCTAAAATTATATGCCAAACATAGAGAGGCTGCAACCCTTATCCTGGGCTAATTTGGCTAATTTTAGTATCCTGAGTCACAAAGCAGAATTTTTTTGGGTAGATTTAACAAATTGAAACATGAGTTTCTGTTTTCTCAGCTATTTGCTATCTGTCTCTAAACTGGTGTTCCCCAAGGGATTTGTAATGGAGAATCTCTACAATGAGACCAATAACCGATAATGAAACCGTTAGTGTTACCTATCAGAATAGTGTTAGTATCTGCTGTCTCTTCATAAATTCCAGTATAAAGCCATCTTCGCTAGGAGATTGTAGATCTTCTGCAAGATTAATGAACTTCAGCGTATAGGGCTTCTCCGGAAAAATAGTACCCGCTAGATGCGGTCTCAGTGCTTACTATCGGCAGCGCTGGGTCAGGTTCATTCTTTTCAGTAATTGCGCCCAAAGCTGACTATTTCCATACATAGTATTGCAGAGAAAATGAGGAGCTTGATCGATATTGTTTTCTGATTTGAACTGGCCAGCCCGATCGGCCACTAGTATTTTTTACAACGGCGGAATATAGTTGTTGCCCTGAGGTTTGTAAAATATCTAAAAGGTTTGAGTATAGCGAGCCTCACGCATAAGCATAGTTTGTATTCTGCCGCAGGAGAATTTAAGTTTAGTGATAAATTTCTTGTCCTCGGCAGTTAGGCGCTCAACTTTTCTGCGATCGCCGCTAAAACATGGTATTGTCGTGGGGCTGAGAAAGAAGGCATGAGCTTGTATTTTTTAGCTTATTGGTAAAATTCATCAATATTATTAGGAGTCTATAATGGCGTCAGAAAATATTAGCAAGGTCGAGAAAAAATTCCTTGAGAAAGTAATGCAAAAGGCGAGTTTGCCTGATATTTACGATGCTAGAGATATTACTTTAGTTGTGTTTCGGACGATGCGAGACATGATGACTACAGAGGCTTCCGATCGCATCCAGGCTTCTTTTTCAGACGAAGAGATTGCCAAGCTTTGGAAAGATGATAACCCCATTGTGGCGCTGCTGAGCAGATTTCGCCCGCCGCTTGAAATCGATACGGAAACTTTTTTACGGCGTGTCAAGCAGGAAGCCGGAGTCCCCAAAAACGTGACTCCCGAAGCCGTTGTCATTGCCGTTTTCTCCACAGCTAGAGAAGAACTGCCTGCCGAGCGGGCCAAAGAGATTTCTCAAATTTTACCGGATGGTCTACAGGTGCTTTGGGAGCAAGTTTAGCTTTGTGCAGCCTTTAGATAGCATTATCTACAGTTCTTCGCTATGAACCCATAAATTTAATGCCGTCTAAACTGGATTTTCCGCTGCAGTCAGCTGTGGACCTAGCCAATCTTTTGCTGCAGGCTTCCTTAACTGCAGGCGATCGCTTTACAGGTTGGTCGCTAGAGGATCGCGATCCGCAGGTAATTGAGCAACTGCTACCTTTTTTTGGCTGGTTCTACGAAAACTATTTTCGGGTGCAGACGGATGGGTGGCAGCATATCCCCCAAGACGAGAAGGTTTTGCTGATTGGCTCCCACAATGGCGGACTGGCCGCCCCCGATACGGTCATGATGACCTATGACTGGTGCCAGCGCTTTGGCTCTGCCCGTCCGGTTTATGCTTTGATGGAGCCGAAAATGTGGCAGGTATTTCCGGGGGTGGCCCGGCTGGCCGCTCAGGTGGGCGCAGTGCAGGCTCGCCCACAGATGGCGATCGCGGCTTTGGAGGCCGGGGCTAACGTGCTGATTTATCCTGGTGGCGTCCAGGATGTCTTTCGGCCCTATTCGCTGCGACACCAGATTCATTTTGGGAATAGTCAGGGATTTATCAAGCTAGCCTTGGACGCAGAAGTCCCCATCGTGCCCCTGATTTCCTATGGGGCACATTCAACCCTGGTGATTTTGGCTGACGTTTACCCGCAGCTGCAACGGCTACACCGGGCGGGAGTGCCCTGGCCGCTGGGCATCGATCCTGGAACCTGTCCGATTTATCTGGGGTTGCCCTGGGGACTCGCTGTCGGCCCCTTACCCAACATTCCCCTGCCCGTGCGCCTGCACACCCGCGTCTGTCCCCCAATTGTCTTTGAGCGCTACGGGCAGCAGGCCGCCCGCGATCGCGACTATGTGCAGCGCTGCTATCACCAAGTTGTTAGCACTATGCAGCGCCAGCTTGACCAGCTAGTTCAGGAAGAAGAGACTAGGGACTGAAGCACCGTCTGCTGCACAGCCGGATCGTTCATCATGAAGGTGTGCCAAACGGGAAGCTGTGCGATCGCGTCAGTGGGTTTTAGCCGGGTTTCACTGAGCGCCACAATGCCGTCGTTCAGCTCGTCTCCGAAGGGACTCAGGAGTCCCCTAGGGCCACCTGTTCCGGCAATGAGCGTGTAGGGGATGTCTAAAGAGGGCAGGGCCATAAAGAAATCGGGACGGCTAAGATTGAAGCCACACTGACCGGAAATCCAGCGGAAGGGCGGTAAGCGCCAGGCAAAAGCAGCTAAGCGTGGCGGTTGATTCGGCGTCCCCAACATGACGATATGTTCTGGCGGCCTGACGCGATGGCGGCTGAGGGCCGCCCGGGTCAATAGCCCTCCCAAAGAATGGGCCACAATGCCGTAGGCTCCCTGACTCGCCAACCGCTGTAGTCTTTGGCACAGCCGCCTGACAATGCTCTCAAAACTTTCGGTGACTGCTAGATAACCAAACTGTTCAGTGGTGTAGCCGCTTCGCTTTAGCTTTAGCTCCAGCGATAAAAGTGAAAGGGGACTGCGGCTCAGACCATGAATTAAAAGTATCTTCATGCTTTAGCAGAGAAGCAATTTTCTCATCGCTGCGATCGCTCAAAGCAGCGCTTTTTATACTTTCAATTATAGATCGAGAGGGGGCAGAAACCGGATTTTTCCCAATCGGAGAACGAAGTTGTTACATCCGATGGACCACCCGGTTTCCAAAGTTAGCTGTGAGCCTAGAAGTCGCCACCGCCTATGGACTCCAGCAGTCCGGCAATGGCAATAACGCTCAAAATACAAACTGCTAGCTTGAGGAAAAAGGGCATCGCCGCTGCTACCAGCGGCTGTGCTAAAGCAGCCGCTCCAAAGGGAACTAGAAACAGACAGGCGGCCATAAATCCAAACGTAATAATAGCTAGTAGCTTTAGGGCGTCACAGGCAATTCTAAACAGCAAATTATGGTGGTTGGCGTGCTTCATAGGAGGCTCTTAGAATACGACAAAGGCAGATAGGCGAGTAGCCAGAAACAGAGGGAGCTGCGCAAAATCTGGTTATCTACCTAAAGCTAATGAGCGAAACAGATAGGCTCAATCGGCTCAACTACAAGTGTTAAACCCTGTCGGCCTAAAACTCTCACTCGCGAATTTTCAGCGATCGCAATGGCACTGTTGCAGCGAGCCTTCCAGCGCGATGCCTGATAGCGAACTCGGCCAAATTCTCCGGGTTCAATTTTATTTTCAACAACTGCTTCGCTGCCGCCACGGGACGCGATCGCATCAATCTCTATCAGTCCCTCATTAACGCCATTCTGATCTGATTTCGGCTCGTCCGATTGCAGCAGAAACCGTAGACCTTGGATAAAGCTAGAGTTTTTCATCTGATGAATTCCTCATGTATCAGACTGGTTTGATACTATGCGAGGAGTCCGGATAAAAACAATAGATTTTTATCTGCAATCTTTTGCAGTTTTCTCAATCAGGAGATTGCATACTTTACCAAAGCTTTGCCAGCTTCATTTTGATGATTGGTAGCAGCAAGTTTGGAGTTTTTAGTAATTTCTATAAAAGTTTTGTTAGCCAAGTAGCCAAAATGGCGCGTTTGCGAAATATTGGTGATGCGGATTTTCTCTAAGTAATGTGAAACAGTTCTGGTTAAAAAGATAAAATATGAGCTTTAGGCATCTCTAAATTCTCAGCAGATCCTAGGCAGAGGATGTGGTGCCTCGGCGAGGGGGTTCACCGGCAGGCGGATTATAATCAGCAAGACTAGCTGTAGTGCAAGCTAGAAGCAAAAACAGAGTTAATCCGGCTAAGGTAAAGGCTTTAATTCTATGAATAGATAGCGCAATCATATTTTTAATATAAGACTATGTTTAAGTTGAACATAACGATCTGAATGATGGAAAGGCCGAATCTTCTAACTTTACGAACCCTTCAAATCCATAGACTAATTATGTCGATAAGATACTCGATGTAGTTGCCTCAACAGGTTGAGGTGCCCAAGTCAGCATACAGAGTGTACCAGTGGGGTGTTTTGCCTGTCGAATAAACTTTCCATGCAGGCTGCTAGCCAATTTTTGACAAAATCGAGTTCCTTCTCCCTCATGAAAAGAAACTATACCTGAGCCATTGTCTGAAACCTTCAAAACGTATTGACTATCTTTGTACCTGCCGGAAACATTCAAGCGTGTTGTGCCCTTAGCGTGTTTCCCAACGTTACAAAGTATTTCCGCTAAAAAGTGACATAATTTACGCTTGAGCTGCAAAGACAGATAGCCTTCATAAATAGGATCAAAGGAGACAGTTCTAACCTGAAGTGATTGAAAACCGGGATAGCTGCAGTTATTTTCTAAAGTAGCTTTATAAACCTCATAAAATAACTCGTGCATGGGATGGCTCAAGTCAATTTTGATATTGCCCTGTAGCAAAACGCTGTCTCTTTTAAGGACGATTTCCTGTCTTAAGTGTTCCCCTAAATCTCGGATTTCAACATTGAGGTTTTCAAGCAGATTCAGTACTTGGAAATTACTTATATTTTTATCTCGAACATGTCTGAGGATATCCGCCAAAGTTTGCAGTGGGCCGCTATGAATTGCCGCAAATGCCCGCTCAACCGTTTGCTGACGCTCATTCTCTAGGGCTGCTAAAGCCTGATCTCGCTCCCGGACGAGAGACTTCCAGGTGCGTTCGCTTTGATAAAAAGCAATATAGGCAATACCGTTGAGTGATACGGCCATAAAGGCCGGAAAGACGGGCAGCCACAGCCCAGAGTGAAAAAGAATTAGATAGCTAATACCGAGAACGCAAATATTGACCAGTCCTAAACATAAAAATCCGTTGACCGTAGAGGCAAAGAGTTTACCCACTAAAATACCGGCAGCTCCTAAGCCGACAATAAAGCCATACTCAACAATAGAGCCGTATCTAACTAATGTGCTCAACGTCCAAAACAAAGGTCTTGAGTCTAGAACCGCGCTGAGAATTTGGCTAGTAGCGTGGGCTTGAATCTCAATGCCAAAAATGCGATCGCTGGTATCTGTCTCATTCTCAGTTTGGTTGAAGGCTCCGCTCACGTTTTGTAATACCTGATCAGCAATATCAGAAATCCGATAGATAAAAGCGGCTGTGTCAGCCTCGGTTTTATCACTGGGAGCATAGGGTTCGTCGCCAGAGTTCTGAAAAATGCTGCGGGCTACTACCGTTTCGATGGTGCGGGCTGTGCGGTAGTCGGTATTGCCAATAATAATCAAGCGGCCTTGAATGAGATCCTGTACTCTATCCTCATCAATTTCCTGACTCATGAGCTGAGAAGCAGAAATAAACTCAAAGGCTTTAGCACCGCTTCTAAAATTGATGAGAGTTTGTACTTGTCCATCTAGGCGATCGCCAAAGTAGCCGCCAGCCCCAAATTTGAGTCTGGGAATTTCTGTGTCGCCAAATCTGATCGCTTTGGTATCGCGTTTACCATTCTCAGCGACTAAGCCCTGCTGTCTTAAATAAAGGCTAGACAGCTTTAGGGCAAAGGATTCATAAAATATATCTTCCTCTTGCTCATTTTTGAGCAACACGCCTAGATAAGAACGTCTGACTTTGCCATCAGCCGCATCCGTGGGAAAGTCGTTAAAGCCAATTCTGCGCTCAACAAAGTAGGGTTGTAGTTCTGGTGGCGGGCCTATAGCGCTAGGTTCAAACAGCTTTTGAACCCCTACTAGATTTCGCCGCTGTTGAAACAGCTTGATCAGTTCAGCTCTATCTGTTTTTTGTTCGTTTTCACTACGGGGCTTATCAATAAAAAAATCAAGCCCAACGACGGCTGGTTCAGACTCGAAAATAGTGTTGATGAGCTCGACTATTCTTTGATCGGTGAGATAGGATTCTTGCTCAGAAATCTCAAGTCCATCCGGATTAGTATAGTGTTCATCAATACCAATAATGGTAATTCTAGAATCGGTAGCTTCTTGTAGCCGATATTCTAAAAATAAATCTAAGAAAAATAGCTCGGAACTCTCTAAAAGACCAACAGCCCTAGCAATTACAATTAAGCCGACAATGGCAAGGCCAATGCGCCATCTCATCAGTCTGGCGATGATAACCTCTCGCAGCGTAGCTGGCTTTTGCGATCGCTCAATCGATGAGGCCATTGCTTCTCGCTAGATTACAGCTTAAAACCCGCAAATTCTTGCCATCGCCTTTGACATCTTCTGGATAGATACCTAAGACATCATAGATTTTTGTCCAGTAGTGCCGAATGGTTCCTTCTGAGACATTAATTTGTTGAGCAATTGATCTATCCTGCAGGCCATCTTCACAGGCAAAAGCCAGAATTTTCAACCATTCTGGTTTAACTTCTAGACCAGCCTGTAGCCCACGAATGTCTTTAGTATGGGTATAGCCCTTGAGGGCACAGTCAAAGCGCTCAAAAATTTCTTGAGTTGAACATCGGCCTTTGTCAATTACGGTGAAGCCGCCCTGATGATTATCAATATCGGGCTTGATGCGGCAGAGAGCGGAAACGAAAGAGCTTTGCACAGCTAAATTTTGTTCGGGATAGCGCTTCATGATTTTTTTCAGCAAATCTACGCCCGTATCTAATTTGGTGAGATCGTTTTCTTTTTCAGGAATTTGTAAATCTAAAATAATCAAGTCAGGGCGATATTGGAAAATTTCCTTTAAGGCTTTTTCCTCGGTATCGACAGCCCTTGTTTCCAAATCAGAGTAAAACTGCTTGAGAATACTGAGAGTTCCTTCTAAAACGACCGGATGATCCTCAACCACTAAAACTTTCAGCTTTGCTAAGTCAGGTGTCATTGTGCTGCTTTAGAACAGTCTCCGAGCGCTAAATGCCTTTTAAGCCCAGACTTCTACCTAAACCTATTTTCGCGGTCAGGTCAATCTTGAAAACTGCAAAGCCTTTTACACAAAAGTCGAGTCTTTGCGGCTAGTCTTCTGGCCAACGTTGAGAAACTGGAACTGCAGTTGTAGAAAAGTTCTCAGCTCAAATAGGTTCAGCGGTGTCGGCTCTGTAGAGATTAGCAATTTGTTGCGGTTTGTTGGTGCGGAGTTGTGCTTACTATACCGTTTCTACTAGACCCTAGCCTGAAGCAGCTTCTCTTGTCTGCTATTCCTAAGGTGTTGGGGTAGTTGCGGTGAACAAGCTCTGTCCTGTCAGATATATAAGTCAATGTCATCTCTGAGGTGTAAGTTTCTGCCCATGCGCTATTCCGCAAAGCTATTCACTCTGGTGGCAATGACAGTAGTGTGGATGCCCGCTATTGCAGTGGCAGAGCTTTCTCAGGAACGAGGGAGATTGGCACCGCGATCGCTAGCACCTGACGCGCTAACCCGGAAGCCTGAGAAAACCCTAGCGCCGAAGACGAAGGTTTTGGCCGATCCGCAGCAGCTCAAGCAGAGTCGTGATGAGGCGGGGCCACTGCTGGAGGTGACGGGGGCGCTTGAACCGGGGGATGCTGTTTTTACTAGCGACGACAGCCTCTATGACGTTTATACCTTTGAAGCAGCAGCGGGGCAGGCGGTCGTTATTACGCTAGAAAGCACTGAGTTTGATGCCTATCTGCTGCTGCAGGACAGCCAAGGGCAAACAATTTTTCGCAATGATGATATCGGCGACGGCGATCGCAACTCGCAAATTGCGGTGGTGCTGTCGCAGGGAGGTGTGTATCAGGCGATCGCTAATAGCTATGAAGACACGGGGCAGGGCAGCTATCGGCTGACGGTGAAACCTGTGCAGCCGGATGATCCAATTATCAGAAAATTTGAGGCGGATGAACTAAATCGTCAGGGCTTACAGCGACTCAATACATCGCAGTATTCAGAGGCTTTGGAGCTGTTTGAGCGATCACTGGCAATTTATCAAGCAATTGGCGATCGCCGTGGTGAAGGAACTTCGCTCAATAACGTGGGGCGTGTCTATGACAGTCTAGGACAGTATGCAGAAGCCCTAGACTACTACCAGCGCTCACTGGCGATTCGTCAAGAGATTGGCGATCGCCGTGGTGAAGGAACTTCGCTTAATAACGTGGGGGGTATCTATTACAGCTTGGGACAGTATGCAGAAGCCCTAGACTACTACCAGCGCTCACTGGCTATCGCTCAAGAGATTGGCGATCGCCGCGGTGAAGGAACTTCGCTTAATAACGTGGGGCGTGTCTATGACAGCTTGGGACAGTATGCAGAAGCCCTAGACTACTACCAGCGCTCACTGGCTATCGCTCAAGAGATTGGCGATCGCCGTGGTGAAGGAACTTCGCTTAATAACGTGGGGTTTGTCTATTCCGGTCTAGGACAATATGCAGAAGCCCTAGACTACTACCAGCGCTCACTGGCTATCGCTCAAGAGATTGGCGATCGCCGCGGTGAAGGAACTTCGCTTAATAACGTGGGGCGTGTCTATGACAGCTTGGGACAGTATGCAGAAGCCCTAGACTACTACCAGCGCTCACTGGCTATCGCTCAAGAGATTGGCGATCGCCGTGGTGAAGGAACTTTGCTTAATAACGTGGGGAGTGTCTATGACAGCCTAGGACAATATGCAGAAGCCCTAGACTACTACCAGCGCTCATTGTCGATTCTTCAAGAGATTGGCGATCGCCGCAGTGAAGGAGCTTCGCTTAATAATGTAGGGAGTGTCTATGACCGACTAGGACAGTATGCAGAAGCCCTAGACTACTACCAGCGCTCACTGGCCATTCTTCAAGAGATTGGCGATCGCCGTGGTGAAGGAATTTCGCTCAGTAACGTGGGGCTTGTCTATAACAGTTTAGGACAGTATGCAGAAGCCCTAGACTACTATCAGCGCTCACTGGCTATCGCTCAAGAGATTGGCGATCGCCGTGGTGAAGGAATTTCGCTCAATAATGTAGGGAGTGTCTATGACCGACTAGGACAGTATGCAGAAGCCCTAGACTACTACCAGCGCTCACTGGCGATTCGTCAAGAGATTGGCGATCGCGGTGGTGAAGGAACTTCGCTTAATAACGCGGGGAGTGTCTATGACAGTTTGGGACAATATGCAGAAGCCCTAGACTACTACCAGCGCTCACTGGCGATTCGTCAAGAGATTGGCGATCGCCGCGGTGAAGGAACTTCGCTCAATAACGTAGGAAGTATCTATGACCGACTAGGACAGTATGCAGAAGCCCTAGACTACTACCAGCGCTCACTGGTTATCGCTCAAGAGATTGGCGATCGCCGTGGTGAAGGAAATTCGCTTAATAACGCGGGGAGTGTCTATGACAGATTGGGACAATATGCAGAAGCCCTAGACTACTACCAGCGCTCACTGACGATTCGTCAAGAGATTGGCGATCGCCGCGGTGAAGGAAATTCGCTTAACAACGTGGGGCTTGTCTACGACAGCCTAGGACAGTATGCAGAAGCCCTAGACTACTACCAGCGCTCACTGGTTATCGCTCAAGAGATTGGCGATCGCCGCGGTGAAGGAACTTCGCTTAGTAACGTGGGGAGTGTCTATGACAGCCTAGGACAATATGCAGAAGCCCTAGACTACTACCAGCGCTCACTGGCGATTCGTCAAGAGATTGGCGATCGCCGCGGTGAAGGAATTTCGCTCAATAACGTGGGGGGTGTCTATTCCGGTTTAGGACAATATGCAGAAGCCCTAGACTACTACCAGCGCTCATTGTCGATTCGTCAAGAGATTGGCGATCGCGGTGGTGAAGGAACTTCGCTTAATAACGTGGGGCATGTCTATGACAGATTGGGACAGTATGCAGAAGCCCTAGACTACTACCAGCGCTCACTGGCGATTCTTCAAGAGATTGGCGATCGCGGTGGTGAGGCCATAACGCTTAATAACATTGGTAGTACGCTCGAAAATCAAAGCCAGTTAGAGTTGGCAATCGTCTTTCATAAACAATCCGTCAACGTGTATGAGTCCATTCGCGGTGGCTTAGGCACGCTTGATACAGATCTGCAATCCTCCTATACAGACTCCATCGCCGACAGCTATCGCTCCCTCGCCGATCTCTTGCTGCAACAAAACCGTATCCTCGAAGCCCAGCGTGTTCTCGACTTGCTGAAAGTTCAAGAACTAGACGAATATCTGCGCGACGTGCGCGGCAACAGCAATACTCAAACTGGCGTAGACTATCTGCGCCCTGAAGCCACTATCCTCGCCCGCTATGAAGAAAGACAGCAATCGGCGATCGCTCTAGGCCAAGAACTCGAAACGCTCAAAGACATTGCTGAAGACCAGCGCAGCACCGCCCAAAATCAGCGAATTGCTCAGCTCACTGACCTACTAGCTGAAATCAACAGCAGCTTTGGCGAGTTCACTCGCAGCCCCGAAATTCGTGCCCTGCTTGAGCAGCTCAGCTACGAAGCCAGAGAAGCCAGCGTCAATCTCGACCAGCTCAGTCGTCAGCGAGATGAACTGCAACAGCTCAATGCCGCCATCTTCTATCCGCTGATTCTAGAAGACCGCTTAGAGCTAGTGATCACCACGCCCGACTCACCCCCGCTGCGACGCACCGTCCCCGTCACCAAAGCCGAACTCAACGAGGCCATTCTCGCCTTTCGCCAAGCTTTGACCCGACCCGGTTCAGACATAGAAGCCTCAGCCCAGCAGCTCTACGACTGGCTAGTCCGGCCCCTAGAAGACGACTTAGCTGCCGCCGGAGTCGAAACCATCATCTATGCCCCGGATGGTCAGCTCCGCTACATTCCCCTGGCCGCGCTGCACGATGGCAATCAGTGGCTGACTCAGCGCTACCGGGTGAACAACATCACCGCCGCCTCCCTGACTGACCTGACCAAAGCTGACGCTGCTCAGCCCCGCATTCTCGCCGCCGCCTACACCGATGAAACCCTGGTACACACCCCAGAGGTCAACGGTACGTCCTACACCTTTACAGGACTCCCCGGTGCCGGCTTAGAAGTAGAAACGCTGCCCGCTGAGAGAACATTTCTCAATCAGGCGTTTAGCCTATCAGCCGTGCGGCCCATAATGGATGAGTACACCGTGCTGCATCTGGCTACTCATGCCGCTTTTGTCCCCGGTGTACCAGAGGATTCGTTCATTCTTTTTGGCAATGGCGACACGCCTACGCTGCGAGATATCGAAGGCTGGACGCTCAATGGAGTTGATCTAGTGGTGCTGAGTGCTTGTGAAACCGGAGTAGGTGGACTGGGCAAT
Organism: Sphaerothrix gracilis Ecp01; assembly: GCF_030405905.1. Classification (NCBI taxonomy): domain Bacteria; kingdom Bacillati; phylum Cyanobacteriota; class Cyanophyceae; order Nodosilineales; family Nodosilineaceae; genus Sphaerothrix; species Sphaerothrix gracilis. The sequence goes on along the minus strand of NZ_JASATW010000024.1, from coordinate 4,814 downwards.
GGCGAAGAGATTTTGGGTCTGGGCTACACGTTTCAGACCAGGGGCGCGAAAGCCGTGCTATCGTCCCTGTGGCAGGTAAGCGATCAGGGCACTCAGGTTCTAATGACTGCTTTTTACAACGCTCTCGGTCAAGGCATGACGAAAGCTGAAGCATTGCAACAGGCCCAAGTTGCGCTGATTACAGGTGATTTCTCAGCGATAGGTGCAGCGCGGGCGAGTATCGGCATTGTCAATCGGCAAACCGGAGAAGCGTTTACCGCCGAAAACCTGGATCATCCCTACTACTGGGCACCGTTTATTTTGATTGGTAACGGCCTGTAGGTTTAGTTAAGCCTCTAGCTGACTTACTCAATATGTTTAGGGCGTCGCTAGCCATTTCAGCTTGATCTGCTTGCCGTGATAGCGCTTTTTCACCTTGTCGCCCTCTCGCCAAAACTCATACCAGTAGGGGCCATGCAGATCTCCAGCCGCGCATTTGCAGTTGGCCTTGCCGCACTTCACCCCCTGAAGCAGAAAGCAAGACTTGCCGATATGCCGCCGCTCAATGGCACTTTCGCTACCGGGCGGCTGCCAGTCCTCAGCCGATTGTTGGTCAGCCGCATCGACCTGTCGCCGCAGCCAAGCCAGTAAACGTCTTTGCTCTGCTAGATCCCAGCGGGCGATTTCTTGGCGGGCAGCGGCCTGTGTCCATTGGCGTGAGGAAGACATTTTCTTAGGTAACAAACTCTTCTGTTCAGTGTACTAGAAATGTTACCTAAGAAAAACATTCTGCCCTGCAAGCGTAAATTCGCAGGCGCGATCGCCCTAGCGGGCCGTTTATCAAGCAGGCATCGACCCTGCGATCGCCCAACGATAAGCTCTCCTTGCTACTTCAATTAAAAATACTCACACCATTGTGGTTCAAACCGGGGAGTTTATGTAGTAGATTAAACTCAATGGTTCTACTATTAAATATAGATTTGTGTCTATTGAATCTGGATAGCCTTTTTTCAACTCAGGGAGATGCCCCTAGAGGTAGTCGCATCTCCCTGAGTGACATCTAAGCCCAAGCTCCACCTCGCAAGACCATTACCAATTCACTGAACTTGAATGGTTTGACCATGCAACTTACTAACAGAATTAATTTCCGCAATTTACGCGGCGACATTTTTGGCGGCGTCACCGCTGCCGTCATCGCCCTGCCAATGGCCCTCGCCTTTGGGGTAGCCTCTGGTGCAGGAGCTGCCTCCGGCCTGTGGGGGGCTGTTTTGGTAGGCTTTTTTGCGGCCCTATTTGGCGGGACGCCCACGCTCATTTCTGAACCCACTGGCCCGATGACGGTGGTGATGACCGCAGTTATCGCCAATCTAACCGCCTCTAATCCTGAGGACGGCCTAGCAATGGCGTTTACCGTCGTCATGATGGCAGGGGTATTTCAAATTATTTTCGGCTCACTGCGCCTGGGCCGATACGTGACAATGATGCCCTACACCGTGATTTCGGGCTTTATGTCCGGCATCGGCATCATTCTGGTGATTCTGCAGCTGGCTCCGTTTTTAGGCCAGCCCAGCCCTCCCGGTGGCGTAGTCGGCACGTTGCAGGCGATTCCTGAACTACTGGCCAATATTCAGCCAGCCGAGACTGCCTTGGCGGTTATCACAGTGGCCATCATCTGGTTTATGCCCGCTAAATTTAAGCGGATAATTCCCCCCCAGCTTGTTGCCCTAATTGCGGGTACGGTACTATCGCTCATTCTGTTTCCGGGACTCGATATTCGCCGCATTGGCGAAATTTCGGCAGGCTTTCCGGCCATCCAAGTGCCAACTTTTGGCTTGGATCAGCTCCAGCTCATGTTTGTGGATGCGGCAGTTTTAGGCATGTTGGGCTGTATTGATGCCCTGCTGACTTCGTTAGTGGCCGATAGTCTGACCCGCACCGAGCACAATTCTAATAAAGAGCTGATTGGCCAAGGCTTAGGCAACCTGATGTCAGGTCTATTTGGCGGGATTGCCGGGGCCGGGGCCACGATGGGAACGGTGGTCAATATTCAAACTGGGGGCCGAACAGCGCTGTCTGGTTTAGTCCGGGCTGGGGTCTTGCTGGTGGTAATTCTTGGAGCGGCTAATCTAGCGGCGACGATTCCCCTAGCGGTTTTAGCTGGAATTGCCCTAAAAGTGGGTATCGATATTATTGACTGGGGCTTTTTGAAGCGGGCCCATGAAATCTCGATCAAAGGCTCCCTGATCATGTACGGGGTGATCTTGCTGACGGTGTTAGTGGATCTGATTGCCGCTGTGGGAATTGGTGTCTTTGTCGCGAACATTCTGACAATTGACCGTCTGAGTCAGCTTCGAGCCGAGTCGGTTAAAGCGATTACCGATGCTGATGATGCCATTTTGCTGGAACCCGATGAAAAGCGCTGGCTAGATGAGGCTAACGGTCGAGTACTGCTGTTTCAGCTTAGCGGCCCCATGATCTTTGGCGTAGCCAAGGCGATCGCCCGTGAACACAATGCTATCCGTGACTGTGACGCCATTGTCTTTGATTTGAGCAATGTGCCTCACCTAGGCGTCACCGCTTCCCTCACCTTGGAAAATGCCGTTCAAGAAGCGGTTGAGAAAGAGCGTCAGGTCTTTATTGTGGGAGCTTCTGGACAAACCAAGCGCCGTCTAGAGAAGCTCAAAGTGTTCAGCCTGGTTCCCCCAGATCACCTATATATGGATCGCGCAGCGGCTTTAAGAGATGCCGTAGCCACTGTCTTTCCGGACTTAAATCAGCTAGCCTCCGAACCGGGTTCCTCTGTCCCACCGCAACGGAGGGTTTAGACCATGCCCTGGTTGATACTGCTGTCACTGGCTTTGATTTTGACCAGCTTAGGCCGGTATTTGACGCAGGCAGATGAGGTTTACGCGATCGCTGTCTACAGTGCCGGAATCCTAAGTGCTCTCTGGGGCTTGGCGATCGCTCCCAGCACTCTCTTACTCAGTATCAGCATTGTGGCATTTGGCTGGTTGCAAATGAGTTCCCTGGCAAGCGAATGAGCCTGTTTGATGACTCGGTATGTTGCTTTTTGGAGAATATTGTTATGCAGTTGGAGATAACTTCGGGCTTGTTAGCCGATTGGATTGATGTGTGGCCGTCGCCCCCCTGGGTTCTAGCGGCCACCCCCGAAGCGGACTATGCTTCGTTTGTGATTACGGGCGTCTTGCTAAGCCTGATTGTGGTGTATCTAGCCAGCAAGCTGGGGGGCGAGTTCTCTAAGCGGCTAAATTTGCCGCCGGTTTTAGGAGAGCTTATTGGCGGCGTTCTGGTCGGTGTTTCAGCCTTGCACTTGCTCCTCTTCCCAGAAAACGGGGTGGCCACAGATTCCGCCATCATCAGCATTTTGCAGCAGTTCGGTCAGCTAGATGCCGCCGCTGTGACCCACATCTTCCAGAGTCAAAGCGAGGTAATTTCTGTCTTAGCTGAGCTAGGCGTCATCGTACTCCTGTTTGAAATTGGCTTAGAGTCAGACCTGCGAGAGTTGGGCAAGGTTGGCTATCAGGCAGCAGTTGTAGCAGTAGTCGGCGTGGCGGCTCCTTTCATCTTGGGTACGGTGGGGCTAGTGACGCTATTTCATGTGGCGGTGATTCCGGCCATTTTTGCCGGGGCAGCGCTAACGGCGACCAGCATCGGCATTACCTCTAAAGTCTTGTCAGAATTAGGACAGCTTAAGTCAACGGAAGGTCAAATTATTGTCGGCGCGGCAGTGATCGACGACGTCCTCGGCATCATTGTGCTAGCTGTTGTCGCCAGTTTAGCCAAAACCGGCGAGGTAGATTTGCTGAATGTGGTCTATCTCATCATCAGCGCCAGTGCCTTCCTACTGGGAGCTATTCTGCTCGGTAAGTTCTTTAATCAAAGCTTTGTGGCGATCGCTGATAAGCTGCAAACGCGCGGTGCCCTGCTGATTCCGGCCTTTACGTTTGCCTTAGTGATGGCGGTGCTTGCCAATATTATCCATTTAGAGGCAATTTTAGGCGCTTTCGCTGCTGGTCTGGTGCTGGATGAAACCGATAAGCGTAAGGAGTTAGATCAGCAGGTGATGCCGATTGCCGATCTGCTGGTGCCCATTTTCTTTGTGACCGTAGGGGCCAAGGCTGACCTCAGCGTTTTGAATCCGGCAGTGGCGGAAAACAGAGCCGGTTTGATTATTGCGGCCTTCCTGATTGTGGTGGCAATTGTGGGCAAAATCGTCACAGGCTGGGCCGTGTTTGGTCAGCCCGATGTCAATCGTCTAGCCGTTGGCGTCGGCATGATTCCGCGCGGGGAAGTAGGCTTAGTTTTTGCTGGAATTGGCTCTGCCAGCGGCGTGTTGGATCGCCCCTTAGAAGCCGCTATCATCGTCATGGTGATTTTGACCACCTTTCTGGCACCGCCCTTACTGCAATTTTCTCTCAAAGACCAGTCGGAAGCAGTGCTTGCCGAAGAGGTCACGCTGTCTACCTCTAAATGATTCGTCAATGCCCTGCCTGTAGCTTCAGGGCTTGAGCAGTCAGGATTGTTTCTGAACCTGAGCTTTTACAAATTTGACCTTACCCCGAAAAAGCGCAGATTTTCTCTGTGGCTCATTCTGTAAAGAATGTCTTGTTTTTTGGGGTAAGGTTACTTTCTTTAATTCATCAGGACTTACGCATTGACAAAATCGACAAAACTAAGATTCAAGCGGTCCTACCCATCAGAGGTGCTTGAAGTATGAACTGGCGAGCGACGTCCTGATAGAGATGACGTTGGAGCTCATACCAATTGCCTAACTGCTGGTGCCAGACTTGCAACTCCAACTCGACAAAGGCCCG
>NZ_JASATW010000023.1:0-96726 GCF_030405905.1 Sphaerothrix gracilis Ecp01 | reverse complement strand
ATCCGTCGGCTCCTCAACGAACTGGTAGCCGCATTGGCGGCAGAGATAGCGTTGCTTACCCGTATGGATGTGGCCGTTTTTGACGATATAAGTGGCTTGGCACTCAGGGCAGGTCGGCATGAGTCGTCAAGGGTTTCTTCTTGATCACCTTAACAAACACATCATTACCCCTGGGGCACTACCAAAATATCTTTGCTGGCTTCAAAAAAAGCGGTGCAGCTTGCAAGTAGGAACCAGCTCACACAATTTGCTCCTGAGAATTTTTCGCTAGCTAAATATCATTAGTTAACAGGGCAGTCGGCCAAGCCAATGCTAGAACCATTGCAACACCGCACTAAATCGATATCTTAACGTCTGCCGCGATCGCAGTAGCTTGTAGGATAGGCAAAGGAGCACCGTCTATCCCCATCGACATCAGATTATCGGCTCATAATAGCCCGTATTGATCAGGCAAGACGTTGGCTGCTGATAGGCGCACCAGAACTTTATCCCTCCTGCTCTTGATTGACGGCGATTTACCATGCCGATTGACGTAGGCCGCTTTTACCGGGCCTCAAATCCCAGCCAGCCCATTACCGATCCCCGCTACTACATTGACTGCTCTAGCGTACGCGGGGGCGATATCATTCGGGAGCTAGAGCGGACCGTGGTGCTGCTCTCGCCCAATCAGCCCACCACTCAGCTTTTTACCGGCCACATTGGTTCTGGCAAATCAACGGAGCTGTTTCGGCTGAAGTCAGGTCTAGAAACGGCTGGATTTCATGTGGTCTATTTTGAGTCAGACCAAGACTTAGAGATGGGCAACATTGACATCACCAATATCATGCTGGTGATTGCCCGCCGCATTGCTGCCAGCTTAGAAGCGGTGCAGATTCAACTGCGACCTTCCTATTTTCAAAACCTACTGCGGGAAATTTCTCGCATTCTCAACACGCCGATTGAGGTTTCTGACATTAGCGTTTCTATGGGAATTGCTTCCATCACCGCCAGAGCCAAAGAAAGTAACGAGCTTCTGAGCAAGCTGCAAAATTTTCTGGAACCTCGCACTAAAAGCATTATCGATGCCATTAATCAGGAAATTATCGTGCCGGGTACCGAACGGCTCAAGCAGCAGGGCAAGCAGGGACTCGCTGTGATTGTGGACAATCTCGATCGCATTGATAGCACCCGCAAAGTGGGCGATCGCACTCAGCCCGCCTATATCTTTGTCGATCGCGGCGATCAGCTTAAGCGGCTAGCCTGCCATGTGGTCTATACTATTCCGCTGGCCCTCGTGTTTTCCAACGATCAGCCGCGTCTGCTCAACCGTTTTGGCATTGGCCTGAAGGTATTGCCGATGGTGCCGGTCAGAACGCGGCAGGGAGAGCTGTTTGAGCCGGGATTAGTCCTGATGCGGCAGGTCATTCTTGCTCGCGCCTTCCCTGATTTGAGTGAGTCTGCTCGGTTAGAGCAGATTACAGAGCTGTTTGATCACAGCGCTACGCTCGATCGCCTCTGTGATATTAGCGGCGGACATATGCGAACCCTGCTGCGGCTACTGGTAGGCTGTCTGCAGCGGCAAAATCCGCCCCTCTCCCGCCAAACCCTTGAAACTGTGATTCGAGACGAACGGGACTTCCTGGCTAGAATCGTGGAGGAGCCTGAGTGGGCGCTGCTGCTGCGGGCGGTGCAGCAGCTCAGCGTGCAGGGTGACGAAGACTATAACGCCCTGCTGCGCAATCTGCTGGTCTATGAATATCGCGATGAAATCGGCCAGTGGTTCAACGCCAATCCGCTGCTGGCCGAAACCGAAAAATTTAAAGCGGGGCAGCGCCAGAGGTCTCAGGAGTAGTCTAGAATGACGCCCAAAGACTTGACTGAAGCGATTTTGGCTCACAACCAGGAGAGCTTAGAAAATTTGCAGCGGGCGATCGCCTTGGGTAGAGATTCTTTTTATCTGCTGTTTGCCCCCTGCAACTATCAGCGCCTGCAGGATTTGCTGACTGAGTCCCTGCAGCAGCGGCTAGCTAACGCCCAAGTGCTGCACCTCCAGACTCAGATATCCTCGCTCTATCAGGCTATCAGCCAACAGCTCAAAGTCTCGGCTCCGCCTAGCGTTTTGCTGATTACGGGGCTAGATCAGGTGAGTCAACTACCGGCAGTTCTGGCTCAGGACAATCTGGTGCGCGACAACTTTCGCCAGTTCCAGTTTCCCATTGTGCTCTGGCTGAATGAATACAGTCTGCAGCAGTTTAGTCGCTACGCGCCTGACTTTGTGACCTATGCCACGCGCCCTGGTAGTTTTGACTATCCGGCTCATGTCTTAATTTCCCTGCTGCACCAAAGCGCCGATCAGCTTTTTGCCCAAACGCTGCAAACCCAGAGCGATCGCGCCTTACCGAATACGGCAATTGCTTTGCAGAGTGACTCCCAACTCAGCAGCGAACTTGAATTTGCCCTGAATGATTTAGCCACTGCTGGCCGTACCCTTGATCCTGTCCTGCAGGCGTGTCTAGACTTTGTGCGGGGTCGGGAAGCGCACGCCCAATTAGAGATGGAAGCGGCGCGATCGCGCTATGAGCGTAGTTTGCAATTTTGGCAAGAAAAGAAAGGGGAAAGCCGGGAGGATCAGGAAAATAGCAACAATCAAGGGCAAGTGGCGAAAGAGGCTGAAAGCGGTTCTGAACCCGCATTGTTGACTGCCTATTGCGATCGCGCAGCGGTTTTGCTCTTTTATTTAGGAATTTGGTGGCGCAGCTACGGGGTATTGCAGCGATCGGCCTACGAGGCAGCGCTGGGGCAGGCCCGCCATTATTTTGAGCAGTGTTTAGCCATTTTTCGACAGCAGGAACAGTCTCAGCGGGTGGCGCAGTTTATTCACGCGCTGGCAGAGGTCTTGCAAAAACAGGGCGACTGGCCAGCACTGAGCGCGGTCGTGGCGGAAGCGCTGCCGCTACATCAGCAGGCTCAAGACTGGATTCGGCTCGCCCGCGATCGCGGCTATTTGTCAGAAATTGCCTTAAGACAGGGCGATTGGACAACGGCTCAGGCAGAGGCACAGCGGGCCTTAGATCTGGTGGCACAGGTAGAGTCCGTTGAGAAATCCGACCGGGGATCGGCCTTAGCGATCGCTCAAAAGTTTCAAAAGGGCTGGTACCATTTTCTGCTGGGTGAAGCCATGATGCATACGGCAGCGCCAGAGAAAGCGATCGCTCACTTAGAGACGGCTCGCGCCCAAAGCGATCCCAACCTCGATTTAATGCTGTATCTGCAAATTCTCAATGAGCTCATTCATCACTACTTTGAGCAAGGCCAATATTTAGCAGCTTTCCAGATCAAACAAGGGCTACGCAAGACCGAATATCAGTTCAACCTGAGAGCTTTTGTCGGAGCCAGTGCTGTTCAGCCGCATCAGCTTACCGCCTCTACCGCGCCGCTAGATGAGGAGACACACGCCATTGTTGCTTCTGAAATTACGGCCTCCGGTCGGGAGCAGGACGTGCGGGCTTTGGTCGATCGCCTGAGCTTGCCGCGCTATCAGCTCATTGTTATTCACGGCGATTCCGGCGTGGGTAAAAGCTCTATTCTGAATGCGGGCTTAGTCCCGGCGCTACGGCAAGAAACGCCGGAGGGACGCACAGTCGTGCCTGTTTTGCTGCAGGTTTATGGCAGCTGGGAAACGGCGATCGCCACGATACTAGAGAATCGGGCGGGCGCAGCGGCAAAAACGGAAAAAGTTGAGGGAGAGGCGGTAGAGCCAAGACTGGAGCGCTTGATTGCGTTGGCGGTAGAGCAAAATCAGCTTGTTATCCTCATCTTTGATCAGTTTGAGGAATTCTTTTTTGAGTGGCCGGAGCTAAAAGAGCGGCGGCGATTCTACCAGTTCTTTCAGCATTGTTTAGAGCTGCCATTTGTCAAAGTGGTGCTAGCGCTGCGGGAAGACTACCTACACTATTTGCTAGAGATTGAGCGGCTGGTGGATCTCAGCGCAATTGACAACGATATTCTAGGCCGAGAGATTCGCTATGGACTGGGCAACTTTTCTATGGCCGGAGCGGAGCAGGTCATTCGTCAACTGACAGCCAGCGCTCAGTACTACCTGCCGGGTGACTTAATTGCGGCTTTAGTCGCAGATTTGGCCGCTGAAACAGGGGAAGTCCGACCCATCGAGCTACAGGTCGTGGGAGCAGAACTACAGCGAGAAGGCATTGATTCCCTGAGCCAATATCGTCAGCTTGGCGATCAGCCGAAGCAAAGGCTGGTACAGCAGTTTCTTGACAGCGTTGTCAGCGACTGCGGCCCGCCCAATAAGAACCTGGCCTGGATAGTGCTGTATCTGCTCACGGATGAAGACGCAGACAATCGCCTCTACCGCCCTCTTAAAACCCAGGAAGAATTAGCCGAAGAATTGACGCTGCTGAGCATGGACTTTACCCTCCCACAACTCACTCTGGTGCTGGCAATTCTAGTGGGATCGGGCCTGGTTTTTGAAATTCCTGAGCAAACGGGCGATCGCTACCAGCTCGTTCACGATTATCTCGTTCGCTTTGTCCGGCAAGAGCAAGCCCCCGATTTAGTCAAGCAGTTAGAAGCCGCTAGAGAGGCCACCAAAGCGGCCCAAGAGCAAGCTGCTGCCCTATTGGCAGAGAAAAACAAGCTATTGGAGCAGCGCCTAGGGTTTGCGCGGCGGACAGCTTCAGTTTTGGTGGCGATCGCTCTTTTTCTGCTGCTGCTGGTGATTGACGAAGCCTTAATGCAGCCGTAAGCCGCTCACGACAGATTTACTTGCCCAACAAACTCTGAAGAAAAGTCAGAATTGAGGCTCTTGCTCGCTTATCCGTGACTAGCCGTTGAACCTGATAGGTGGTAAAAATCGCTGATGTGTTTAGCAAATCTATAATGTCCAAACCGTTGGGACGCGGATGATGTAGCTCATAACCGGCTGACCGCATACAGGAACCCGCAATCCGCTCGCAAATCATCATCTCAGTTTGAGTCAGTTCTTTAGAAGAACTTCCCTTAAACGAAGAATTCCGCTTGTCTAAGGCAACTTGCCCGCACACTTGAGTGTCTAGAAAAGCCGCTAAGCGATCGGCTACAGCCTCAGGCGTTTTCACCAGGTCTTCAAACTTGACAACTTCAACCGGCGCCCGTCCTCGTTGAATAAAGTCTTGCACCTTCTCATAAGCCTTTTTCCAGTACAGAGAATAAACAACGGGGTGATACTGACGCGATTCCCCGTCTTGGCTACCGTGGGTTTTGACGCGAGGCAGGCCCTTGAAGGAGCGCATCATCTTGCGCGGATCTCGCAAAATATAGATGAACTTTACGCCTGGAAAGGTGTCAGTTAGCTCATCCATATGCATAAAGTCCTGCGGCGTTTTGTAGCCCCAACGATGTTTGCCGCAGTGCCGCGCCAGCCGCATCATCCATTCTTCCAACACCTGAGACCAAGTAAGCGGATTAGTATTTAACGCTTGCAGGAGCGATCGCTCCATATCAAACGTATCTTCTAGGCTTAACTCAGGAATATAGAAATTTTCCTCAAACTTAATTTTTGCTCGCAACTGCCAGGTCAGTGAGTTGATCAGCTTTTCAAGCAGTTGCTGATTCTCAGCCAGGTTCGAGGAAGTAGAAATTCCTAAAGCAGCCGCTTTCTGATAGGGATACAAATCATCAAATACGAACCAGTCATCTAAACAAGACAGGACATGGGCCAAATAAGATGAACCGCTCCTGGGCAGACCCACAACGATAACGGGCGCAGTCGAATGGCCAACAACCCGCGCAGTGCTTTTTATAACCGTTTCTAAGCTACTAGAAGAGTTATGCATATAGCTAAGTAGAAAAAATCTTAGTCAAATGTACATATGATAAGATGACCAATAGAATTAGGTTGTCTATCTATTACTCGGAGATTTCCCAAGCAGGCACCCGATCTCTAACAGTTTCCTTGAAATTGTCGTAGTCTAGTTCCCAGCCTAGCCAATTTCCTAATATATTGAGGTCGGGATCAAATTTTTCTTTTAAGAGCGCTAGATTATCTGCAGAAAGCTGCGGTTTTTCCTTTAAGGTCCACCAGCTTTTGATCCAGTTGCGAAACTCCTTGGGCACAAACTGTTTACGAATTTGTTTGAGCACGGGAGCTTCAACCAGCAAGTCCCGCCAAGCGCTGCGTCGCAGTCTTTCCGTTGACGCATTACCTCGCTCGAACTCGTCTTGCCAAACAGGATGTCCCGGATAGCCAATAAATCTGCAAATACGCTCCAATTCTGATTGCGGATGAACACAGAACCGTTCAAAGAAAACCGGCAAAACTTGCTCTCTACCAAAAGCCTCGAAAAACGGCTGGAGCTGATAGCTGTATTGGCTATAGGCAATTAGTTCTGGGTGAGTGCTAAGTGCCGAGTTGATATCCGTTGAAATTACCCGTTGTGTCCACTCATGGATGTAGTGGGAAACAAGCCGATCAACCGGATGCCGCATCATATAAATTAGCTTGGCATCGGGCACATGAGATTTAAGGCGTTCAACCGCTTGGGGATAAGTTGGTAACTTAGTATAGTGAGTGCTAGCCTCGCCGCAGAGATCTTCAGCTTTAGCCTCGGCGAACAGACTGGAATACCAGTCAATTCCTTTATCATATTCACTATCGTCACTAAAAAAGTTCGGCTCCTTAGGAGTTGACATAAAAATGTGAGGCTGAGCTACTAGCTGCTCATGAAGCGTTGTCGTTGCACACTTCATAGCACCGATAATGATAAAGTCAGGCTTAATAGTATTCATTTCCCTTGCAAGAAGAAAGTATATTCATAGCAAAAAACCAAAGTTTGTTTTGGGTTAAACAATTCTCTGGTTAAAAACGTTTTTTATATTTTTATCTCAGCTTGACCGATAAAACTGTTGCCACATAGAGAACCCAGTATATATTTACAGATCTCATAAGAGTACTTTCAGTCATGTTATACATCAGCAGTAGTGTCAAAAATGCCAACGGCCAAAAACTTTCAGGTGAACTTGCCGCATAGGCTCTTTTTAAAGCATGGGCATAAGTTATGAGAAAGCCAATAAAAAATAAACCAAGTCCAATAAGACCTAGAGAGAGTGCTAAATCATAGAAACCATTATGAGCGTGAGATGGAATATAATTGCGTGAAACATTAGAGCCAACATAAACGGCATGAGGGCTTCCGGGTGCCCAGAAGGCCATCCTGCCGTAGCCCAACAGGGGATTAGCCGCGATTTTCTCCCGGGCTGCTTCCCAAATCAGCGTACGCCCTGACAAGGTAGGATCTCGTCCTAAACTAAACAGAATCGTATTCCAAAAGCTAGTCATTACCACAGTAATCCCTGCGGCGAACATAGTTCCTATATCCAGCAACAAAACTGTTTGCTTGCCCTTCCAGCGATAAAATCTATAAATAGAAAGTATTAGCAAAACAACAATAAATACAATTAGACCCGTCTTCGAAGTTGATAAAATAATCAGCGCAATTGAGACTAAAACTCCTATACGGCCAAGCCAGGCTTCTGCCTTATTAGCATTGCTTACCGTCAATACAAAAAAGCTCACTAGCGTCAGGGCCATGTGCGCAGAGAAGCCATTTTTGTTACCGTATATTCCCTTCCAAGCTCCTGCGTGTTTACCGTCGAGATGGACGCCAATTCCAGGATTCGTGACGACAACAAAAAGGCTCAATAGAGCACCTGTTCCGAGGGTGACAGCGACAATCTTGAGCTGCTCTTTCACGGTGAAGCGAGAGGCAAAGTATAAGCTAAAGATCGTCATTGGAATCAGCTCAGATCTGATAGAACCAGCTGTAATTGCCGGAATTTCCGACCACAAGAATGAGGCGACTGCTAGCAGAATAAGCAGCCAAATAAAGAAGCCTCGTTTTATAGAGCGAATTGTTAACGAAGTTCTAGCTATTAATAAAAAAGCAAAGAAAACAGGAACGCTATATCTAATTAATGAAAGAGCAGAACCTGGTAAAAAGGGGGAAAGACCACCTGTAAAAAACAGAAGCATCAATCCTGAAAGAATTTTTTCTATTCGTTCAAGATCAATTTTCATAAGCTCAAATTTATACTCATACGATGTATTCGGAAATATTTAAGCAGCATTTTTAGTAAATATTATTAAGAAGTTTGTCTTATTGACTAAACTTGAGACTTTCGACATTAAGTCTTCAAATAAGCCGCTATTTCAAGACATCAACTGCTTTTAAATCCCAAAAGCGATCGCTTTTACCATAAAATTCCAAAAATTTATTAGTATCTTCTGAAATCTCTTTAAGTGCCCATTCTAGCGTTTCTGGCTTCCAAGTCGGTTTTCCGGTAGAAGATTTGAAGAAAAGCTTCTGTTTCAAAGGTTTACGAATAGAGGGAGGAATTATTTTAGCGCCAGTGCGAAGCAGAGGATATTGACGTAGCTTGGACAGGGCACTTGACGGTATTTTTTTACCAGCGGAAGGATTCAAGTGAATTTGCTCTTGAGAAAAAGAAAAGTGGGGATCGACTTCCAGAAACTTATAGCATTCTTTAAGGACGCCTTGATTGCTTTTTCTGAAGTCTTCGTAAAAGACAATCATAATCTGATCATCTGAAAAGTACTTTCTGAAAGCGTTGATTTGCTGCCAGTAGTTAGAAGCATCTACCAGCCACTCTCTGTTTAAGTGGACGGCTTCGTTGAAGTCATAGTGAACATCTTCCCCGCCGTGAGAACGAATTTGCAGCCAATAGGATTCAATTCTGTGAATCGGATTGCGAACGCAGTAAATTAACTTAAAATCTGGATTATACGCAAAAATTCTTTCAACCGTATCAGGAAATACTTCCTTCATTGTGTAAAGATTGTTTCTATCTCCCCTAGCTTTGTATGCCTCACCGTCTTTGTAAAGCGACTCATACCAGTCAGTGCCTTTGGCAAAAATTTGATCTTCCGAAAAAAATCTTGTTTCCTTGCTGATCACAAAAATTTCTGGATGCTGAGCCAATAGATTGCTAATTGACGTGGTCGCACACTTAGAAGCACCGATGATTAAAAAGTTAGGTTTCATACACTTCTCCTAAAGTTTGAAAGGGGATTGAAAATATTTAAAGTTAAGTCTTTTTAGTCTTTCTATAGGAGTATGAGCTAAGACAGTGCTTTTGAATCCATTTTTCTCCTAAATCTGGAGCCGGCATTAACCATTGCTGAATCAAGTCTGCCCATTTAACTGGAACCTGTAATGCTTGCCAAGCCTGTTCTGAATTTTTTGAGAGTTGATGATAAAGATCTGGATTGTTGATCAAGGTCGTAACCGCTTTTGCTAGCGCTTGAGGCTTTGCAGCAGCATAGATCATGGCATTTTCCTGATGTACCAGGTTGTGACGGAACATAGGATGATCTGAGGCAATAATCGGCGTACGGGAGCAAAACCCTTCATAAATAGTTAAAGGAAATCCTTCCGGGTATTCTGGGCGGCTAGGCACCAATACAAAGTCGGAATTTCTCATTAAGTCAATAACCGAGTTGTGAGCAACTAAGCCCAAAAACGATACTTCTGCTTCAAGATTCAGCTTAGATATTTGTTGATGAAACGGGGTCAGATTTCCTTTACCCGCAATCTTGAGTTTTGCAGCAACTCCCTGTTGCTTAAGGATGCTGACTGCTTCAATCAGGTCGCTAACTCCCTTAGCCTCGCTAATTGAGCCAACGTAGACCAGTTCCCAGGGCTTTTGCCTTTGAGGCAGATGCTTAGCCGTGTAGTGGCTAGGTGTAATGCTGTAAACCCAATCCCAAGGAACAATTTTGCTAGGTTTGACGCCAATCTGTTGTAAGTTTTGGCAGGCATTTACGCCATGATTGCCAACCCATTCAATCTGCGGATTGTTTAATAGCCGAGCAAGCTGAAAATTTCTAAATTTGTGTTTCAGGCTTTGATTTTGAAAGGAATCTGCTAAGAGCGTGATGGTATGAATGCCATGAGCAATACCCCACTGAAGAATTTCTTTAATCGGGGCACGGACAACTAAGTGAGTTGGACGTTGATCGGCGATAAACTTGATCAAGTGCTTAGCTGCCTGATTCCGATCGAACCCTGTGCCAATGACGCGAAATCCTGGTTCGACAAGTTCGTTGTAGGGTTCTTTTGAATAGCAGCACAAAACAGCAGCTTCATCAATTTGCTTGCCAAGCTTAGAAATTGACTCAATGGCATAGCGATGAGCATGGTAAGTTTCACTCTGCCCATTAGCTAGTCGGTAGTAAGCTTCCCGATAGTCTCCGGCATACAGGACAATCAAAAGTCGTTTTGATTTAGAATCCATCTTTTAGAGCTAGCCTGAACTCTTTGTAAAACTGATAAAACATTAAATTGCGAAACTGCACTATAAAACTGCACTATAAGTAGTCAATTTTCTGATTCTACTCCGTAAGACGGATGCAGATTTTCCCAGAAGATGATTTTTCCTTATGAAAGGCAATCACAAGCGCATTGGTAACATAGCCATTATTCCCTCCCGATTTCAAGATTATAAAAAAATGGCAAAGAAGTGTTTTTGCTCAACCTGAAAGACTGCGAATGCCTACAGGAAAAGATTCTGATGGCACAGGTTATGTTCCCGCTCTAACTGGATTTACTGTTGCTTTAGTTAAAGACTCAGTGAAGATTAAACAGTAGTTCGGATGGGCTTCAAATATGCCGTTAGCTTACATATAGGCTAAGGGTAGTTTTAGCTAACTTCATGTGGATTCCGTATTTTCTATGAGTTCTGTTGGTGTTGTCGTCATTGGCCGAAACGAGGGAGACCGACTGATCCGCTGCCTCAAGTCGCTTTCTACGCAGCTATCTGAGCGGCTTCCTACCGTGTATGTAGATTCTGGCTCAACCGATGGCAGTGTAGCAGCAGCCAAATCACTGGGGGCACACGTCATTGAGCTAGATATGTCTCAACCCTTCACGATGGCGAGGGGGCGTAATGCCGGCTTTGACTACTTAGTCAGCAACTTTCCATCCCTGAGCTACGTCCAGTTCATTGACGGGGATTGTGAGCTGCTGCCAGGGTGGTTAGAGCAGGCCGTAGAGGCACTGTCTCATCGGCATGAAGTGGCTATTGTCTGTGGTCGGCGACGGGAACGGTTTCCTCAAGCTTCTCCTTATAATCAGCTAGCAGATATGGAGTGGAATACGCCTGTGGGAGAAGCGGATTTCTGTGGTGGAGATGCTCTGATGCGAACCGCAGCTATTCAAACAGTTGGTGGCTACAATCCCACTCTGATTTGCGGCGAGGAGCCAGAGATGTGTATTCGCCTGCGGCAGCAAGAATGGAAAATTTTGCGCATCGATGCTGATATGACTTTACACGACGCGGCCATGCTGAAGTTTAGCCAGTGGTGGCGGCGGTCTGTGCGAGGGGGATGGGCGATCGCAGAAGGTAAGAGCATGTACGGAAATTCTCCCGAACAGTATATGATTCGTCAAGCTAGAAGCGGCTGGCTTTGGGGCGCACTTATTCCCTTGTTGTCGTTGGGCCTGGCCTGGCCAACTTCAGGTGTCAGCCTACTGCTAGGGCTAGCGTACCCGCTGCTAGCATGGCGCATTTATCAGTATCGCCGGGGCTATGGGGATTTGCCTGCCCAAGCAAGACTCTATAGCTTCTATTGCGTACTCTCTAAATTTCCGCAGGTCTTAGGACAGATGAAATATATCCTAAACAAGTGGCGAGGCAAGCAGGCGACTCTGATTGAGTATAAGGCTGCCGCTAGTTGAAAGGTTGTCTAAGCAAAATTTGGGAAGCCTAAAGCGTAAATCTATAGTGATTAAGTTATCTAAAAGTTGTTCTGGAGTTATTCAATAATGGCAGCAACCTTAAGAGCTGCAGTCATCGGGACTGGTTTAATTTCCAAAGAGCACCTTTCCTTTCTCAAGACCTCCGAACTCTCTGAGCTAGTAGGGGTTTGCGATTTATCTCCGGCGGCGGCCGATTACGCAGCCGAGCAGTTTCAAGCGGCGGCGGCTTTCACGGACTATCGGGAAATGCTGGCGACGGCAAAACCAGATGTGGTCCACATCTTGACACCGCCTCAGCTTCATAAAAGCATGGCCAGTGATTGCCTCAAAGCTGGCGCTCACGTTATTTGCGAGAAACCCATCACGCTGGGCTATGACGACTTCAAGGATTTGTGGGAACTGGCCCAGCAGTGCGATCGCTACCTGATTGAAGACCAGAACTATCGCTTCAACCAGCCCATTCTAGAAATTCAGCGCCTGATTGCGGCAGGAGAACTGGGCGATGTCCAAGAAATAGAAGTGCGATTAGCCTTAGATATCCGGGGTGGCGGGCGCTATGCTGACGAGAATTTGCCTAGCCCAGTTCACAAACTACCTGCTGGTGTAATTCACGACTTCATTACTCACCTCTGCTATTTAGTCTTTGCCTTTGCTCCGGAAGCTAGCTTTGACCGCATTAGCGCTGCCTGGAGTAATCATGGCGGGGGGGATCTGTTTAAATATGACGATCTTGACGCGCTCCTGATTAGTGACACTCTCCACAGCCGTATTCGCTTTAGCTGCCGTACCCAACCAGACTGCTTTTATCTCTGTGTCCGGGGTTCCAACGGCTATGCTGAAACCGATTTGTTTCAGCCTTACCTACGCTGCGTCAAACCTCGCAGTGCTGGTAAACAATTAACGCCTTTGGTCAATCATTTTCTGACAGGACGCGAGTTTATCAGCGCTAGCGTTCGCAACTTTAGGCGCAAAGTTATGCAGAAAACGCCATACGAAGGGCTACATCGGCTTTTAGATCAAACCTATCGGGCCATTTGTGATGGTAACGCGCCTCCCATCGGCTTTGATCATATGGCTCGTCCCAGTCGTTTAGTTGAAGCATTGCTAGTAGACAATAATCAGTTATGAAGCTTTTAATTACTGGTGCCTCCGGTTTTTTAGGTCGAGCTGTTGTCACTGCAGCGCTGCAGCAGGGTCATCAGGTGGCAGCGATGATTCGACCTAAAACAGATGAAACCCGGCTGAGCTGGCACAACCATGCAGCCGTTGAGCTAGTTCGCTTAGACCTGCGCCAGCGGCGTGGTCTGACTGAGGCGGTAGCCGGATGCGATGTGGTCATTCATCTGGCCGCGGTTAAAGGCGGCGATTTCTACGAACAGTTTGCTGGCACCGTGATGGCGACGGAAAATCTGCTCAGTGCGATGTCAGAGGTAAACGTCAAGCGGCTGGTTGCGATCAGCACGTTCTCCGTCTATGACTATCTGGAACTGCCCCAAGGAGCCTTACTGGACGAAAATGCGCCGATTGAGGATGAGCCGGATGATCGCGATGGCTATGCTCAAACCAAGCTGATCCAGGAAAAGCTAGTCCGAGAGTTTCAAAAGCATAACTCTGGGCAGGTCACAATTATCAGACCAGGGATGGTCTACGGACCCGATAATCTCTGGAATCCCTGCCTGGGAGCAGAGTTCGGTAGTCGCTTTCTACGGATTGGCTCGTCAGGACGGATGCCGCTAACCTATGTAGAAAACTGTGCTGAAGCGATTGTGATGGCGGCGGTGAAAAATGAAGCCATAGGGCAAACCATCAATATCGTAGACGATAATCTACCGACCAAAAGAGGCTTTGCTCAAGCCTTGCTACAGAAAGATCCAAGTCCGCCCAAGGTAGTGCCTGTTAACTGGGGCTTTATGCGGTTATTGGCCGGAACGGCGTGGTTTGTGAACCAAAAGTTCCTGCAGGGGCAGGCGAGGCTCCCCGGACTGCTCGTACCTGCTAAGCTACACGGGCGCTTTAGACCTCACCGCTATAGTAATCAAAGGGCCAAGCAGCTATTGGGATGGTCTCCTAGGTATGCCCTAGATGAGGCGATCGCTCGCAGTCTGCAAAATAGCTAAACGCTTAGCCCGTGAAGGCGGCGAATCAATCTCACTGACAAACTTTTAACTTTTTATGCGCATTGCCTATCTGACAGGTGAATATCCGCGAGCAACTGATACCTTTATTCAGCGTGAAGTCGCTGCGCTCAGAGCATTGGGTTTAGAGATTCAAACCTTCTCTATTCGCAGACCTGACGAAGCTCATTTGGTCGGCCAAGAGCAGCGAGAGGAACGCGATCGCACGCTTTACCTGTTGCCTGCAAACTTGTTAGAGCTTTTATTAGCTCACATTGCGCTGCTGCTAGGTTCGCCCCTACGCTATTTCAAAGCTCTATCTCTCGCCCTCAAAACCTGCCAGCCTGGAATTAAGGGAGCCATCTATCAGCTTTTTTACTTTGCTGAAGCGGGCATCTTAGCAGCGCGGATCAACCGCCTTTCGATCCAGCATCTGCACAATCACCTGGCAAACTCGAGCTGCACGGTGGCGATGCTAGCGGCTCAGCTAGGGGGATTTACCTTTAGCTTCACGCTGCATGGCCCCCACATTTTTTTCGAGCCTTATCGCTGGAGGCTCGATCAGAAAATCAAACAGGCTCTGTTTGTTAACTGCATTAGCCATTTTTGCCGCAGCCAAGCCATGCTGTTTGCTCCAGTAGAAACCTGGGACAAGATGCATATTATTCACTGCGGTGTTGATTTGAGTCTGTTTGAACCTACCGCTAGCTCGACTGACAAGGTTGAACTGCTTTATGTGGGTCGCTTGGCGGCGATGAAAGGCTTTCCTATTTTGCTGAAGAGCCTGGTAGAACTCAAGAATACGTATGCCAACCTACATCTGACGGTTGTTGGAGATGGTGAAGATCGAGCCAGTCTGGAAGACCAGGTAAAACAGTTAGGACTGCAAAAGATAGTCGAGTTTGTAGGCTATCAATCCCAGTCGTCGGTACGTGAGTACTTGAAACAAACCGATATTTTTGTCTTACCTAGCTTTGCCGAGGGGGTTCCCGTCGTGCTGATGGAAGCAATGGCTACTCAGATCCCTGTCATTGCCACCCGGATTGCAGGCATTAGTGAGCTTGTGGACGATGGCTATAGTGGTTACTTGGTTCCCCCTGGCAATA
Source organism: Sphaerothrix gracilis Ecp01 (assembly GCF_030405905.1). Taxonomy (NCBI): domain Bacteria; kingdom Bacillati; phylum Cyanobacteriota; class Cyanophyceae; order Nodosilineales; family Nodosilineaceae; genus Sphaerothrix; species Sphaerothrix gracilis. The sequence continues at coordinate 81,753 of NZ_JASATW010000023.1, read as the reverse complement.
CGGCTTCCCTGCGGGAAAAAATCGAGGTTTTGCTTCAGGACGCAGACAGGCGGCAGGAAATGGGAAGGCGCGGACGCCAAAAGATAGAAGCTGAGTTCAGCATTAGCAGCGAAGCCAAAAAATTTAAGCAGGTGATGGACTCACGCTTACGTAAAACGATACAGACGCCTATTCAAGCTTTTGGGACTCTCAGTTCGTAGTGAGAAGTTGGGCTTTTAATCTGAAACTCTGAGGCGCTAGGTTATTTCATGAAGGATTTTCTGACTAAAGTTTTATACATCTTGGGCGATCGCAAAAAAAGCCTCTTAACTTTGATTCTCGTGTTCATAGCGACATCAATGCTAGAAGCTTTTGGCATTGGTTTGATTGGCCCTTTTCTATCTATTGCTTCTAATCCAGAGATAGTTCGAGAAACAGATACGCTATCACAGATTTTTGAGCTTAGTCAATTTGGCTCTGAACGTAATTTTGTTGCCTTCGTTGGTTTCATAATTATAATCCTGTTTTTTGTCAAAGCAATTGCCTATTTTGCTGGCAAGTTTTATACGTTTCAGTATAGTTTTGACCAGAAAAAAATATTGGTTTCAAGATTGCTTAAAACCTATCTCAAAGTTCCCTATACTTTTCACCTCAACAAAAATACGGCTACTATTATTAAAACAACGGTTTTAGAAACTAATCAATTCTGCAACTTATGCTTATTACCGCTGTTAGAAATTGTTTCTAATTTAATTGTCGTAACATCTTTAATTGTAGTTTTATTTATTACAGATTCGATTCTGCTCACGCTAATTCTGGCTGTACTGTTTCCTGTTGTTTTGCTGTTTTTTATTTTAAGCAAGAGTTTTCGGAAATGGGGCCAAGAAATGTCTGAGGCTCAGCAAGGAATGATTCGTACCTTGAATCATTCCCTTGGAGGCTTAAAAGAAACGCGCGTCATTGGATGCGAACAGTACTTTGAAGAAGAGATTGATCAATATTCTGCGTCTTATGCCAAAGCTGCAACGTTCTCAAACTCGCTTCAGCTTCTTCCCCGGACAGTAGTTGAAGCTGTATTGATTACATTTCTCATTGCTTTAACTTGCATTGTTTTACTTTCTTTTGAAAGGAACTTTGAGAATTTCATAGCTAGCATGGGCGTTTTTGCTGTTGCTGCTATGCGACTAATTCCATCAATTAGCTTGGTGATGCAATCCTTTGCCAAGCTAAGAAAATCAGGCTATGCGATTGACATGCTTTATTTTGATTTAAAGGAAATAGAGCAGTCCGGATATAAGAAGTTAGACGCTAAGTCAAAAGGCGGCCATGAAGCGGCAGATAAATTATCTATTGCATCCTTTAAAAAAGAAAGCATTCTTCCTTTTGAAAATAATCTGAAAATAGAGAATATCACTTATTTTTATCCAAACTCAGACGAGGCTGCTGTAACTGACTTATCACTTAAAATTAACAAAGGGGAATCGATTGCTTTTGTCGGCAAATCTGGTGCTGGCAAAACAACTGTTGTAGACGTTATTTTAGGACTTCTTACTCCTCAGTCTGGCGATATTTTAGTAGACGGCACTTCTATTTATCAAAATATTCGTGCTTGGCAGAATTTATTGGGATATATTCCTCAATCTATCTTTTTACTTGACGACACTATCGAGCATAATATTGCCTTTGGTGTGCCCTACCATCAGATTGATCAGAATAGGTTGTGGAAAGCTATTCAGATGGCTCAATTAGAAGAACTAGTTAAAGAGCTGCCTGATGGAATTGCGACTAGTGTGGGTGAGCGGGGTGTTCGATTATCTGGTGGACAGCGACAGCGTATTGGAATTGCTCGCGCACTTTATCACGAAAGAGAGATACTTGTTTTAGATGAAGCAACTTCGGCACTAGATAACGAAACCGAAAAACTAATTAGTGATTCTATCAATCGACTGAGCGGCAACAAAACCTTAATCATCATTGCCCATCGCTTATCTACTGTGGAGAAGTGCAATTCGGTTTATCTGATGGAAAAAGGTAAAATCATTAAAGCTGGAACTTTTGAGGCGGTTGTTGGTCGTAGTTAAGTATTAAGCCTGTGAAAAGAGTAGCTGCCTTTTTATTCTAGATAGAAAACAAGTATAATGAAGTCTTATTTAAAGAAATTTGCTCGGCTTTTTATAGGTAAAAAAAGAGCGTTAAAAGATTTAGATAATGTAGAACATGAAACGGTAAATCTTTTCGGCTCGGAGACTGTAGAGACTCCTGAAACCCTGGATATGCATGCTTTTACCTACCCAGGAGAGGTTTTGTTAAAAGGTAAAGCCTACGAAACTCCTGAACTATCTATTTCTTTAATAGAGAATGTATTGTATTTTCCAAAAGAGAATGTTTTAGTTACTCCGTCGAGAGAGATAATAGCAGAGTCTTTAATCATTGGTGAAGATTCAAGCCTGCTGAGATTGAAAAAGCTTTTAAGCAAATCTGTTGAAACAATCCCTGGCTATTCTTGTGTTTTTCACTCTAATCGGTCAGGCTATTATCATACATTAATTGTTGAGCCACCTCGATTATTCTTACTAAATGAATCTAAATATAAAGATTTAGATGAAATAAAGCTTTTATGCCCTAAAGCTATTCAGCCTTTTGAAAAAATTAGTATAGCTAACTTAGCACCCAAAAACTCAAAACCACTTGTTGTAGATGAGAACCAAGTTTACCATTTAGAAAAGGCTTTGTTGCCCTCCTTTGCTACTAAAAGGAGTTGTGGCTATTTACCTAGACCGTATGTAGACGAGCTAAAAGCTAAGCTTTTACCGCAGCGCCCTAGTCTTAGAAATAGACGCAGTCTTATTTCAAGGGCAAAATGTTCTTCTACTTTGTCTAAGGGTCGAGGACGACATATTCTGAACGAAGATTCATTAATGGATTCACTATCCAAATATGGATTTAAAAAATACTTGCTAGAAGATTTGTCTTTTGAAGAACAAATCAGCTTATTTTACGATTCCGAAATTATAGTTGGTTCTCATGGTGCAGGATTAGCTAATTTAGTTTTTGCCGATCGGGCATCGGTTTTAGAACTCCATCCACGAAATATTATTACACCAACCTTTTATTACTTGTGCAAGTCCTTAAACCATAACTACAAATATTGGTCTGCCGAAATTGAAGCACCTCATAATAGAGTTGACTTTGAAGTAGACGTTGAAAAAATATTAGAAATGCTTTCTGACTGGCTATAGTTGTAGTTGAAGATTTTGCGACGTTAGGCAACTGCAACTATATGGTTTGACAGTTTAGCAGATCAGTCCCACCAGTCTTGCATTAGGCTATCTTGTAAAACTTTACTAACGGTCTGTGCATACTCAGGATTTAGCTTTTGCTTCCATGCATTAGCGACGTCTTTAGAAGTGCCTGGAATTCTTCCCCAAACTGAATCTTGTACGCTATCAGAAATAGTTTTTTCTATTTGCTCATTCCAAGGAAGCGAACAGTGCTCGTACAGCTCTTTTGCATATTGAACTGGATTTTCCGCAAAATCTTCATATACGACAAGTCTGTAGTTTGGATACATGTTTGCAGCTAAATAGATAGATTCATTGATATACCGCCACATCCAAAGCTCTGCTTGAATTAGACTTAAAGAATCAATATTGCCAATCTTTTGAGAGAACGATTCATCGAAATCTGAAATATTCTTGAGTTTTTTCTTGTAGTCGTTTAAAACATGCTCTGCATCAGAACTACTTAGGAATCGATTCATCCATGAGTTTAGTCGTCCTCCGGGATGGCGAACAATATGCAAAACAGAAGCATGGGTGCGGTTCTCTAGGATCCACTGAATAATAAAGGCATCAAAATTCACTTTGAGAACTGTATAGGCGTCTTCTAAGTCACTTTGACTTGCGATCCATGTAGGGATTTTCCATTCGATGCCTCGTAGGCTTGGCATGAAAATACCAAGCGTTTTGCGTAACTTTGGTCGTGAGAGTAAATAAGGTAGTTTTAGGTGTTGGGCTAGTGGGCGGATGTAGAACTTTGGATGCTTGAAATGGTGATCACGCACACTCATTCGCAATGCGAGCAAGTGAACAATATTGTCCCACTTGCTCGCAATCTCTGAATCTGCTTTACCTGTTTCCCAAACTCTAGTTAGGTGGCTCAATGGGGATGCAGGGTTGACGTACGGTTCACTACGACAGTGAGTCAAAGGGCTAGCATCTAAGGTGTCCATTAGCCAGTTGGTTCCCGATCGACCTCTTCCGGTAATAATAATTTGCTTAGCCTGAGTCGAATTTTGCATAGGTAAGTTAATATTGAAAGTCTTTTAGAAATAGATGAAGAGAAACATGTTTGATACACAGCTTTTATGAAAAATATATAAGCTGTGTTTACTTTGTGTGAGTGTTGATTGATTCTATGAGAATTTTATGGAATTTACTCTTGAATTAAAGCACTATAAGTTCGCTCTTTGAGCCAAAGATTATTTACGAAGAGAAGTTCATATACTGTTATTTGTTCCTGATTCATTATATCTTAATGTCAGTTCTTATTTTGTGAGAGCTTGAGCTTCTAATAATACATTTTTGATAAATTCCACAATAATAAGTGTATGTTTTCTAAAAACTTAAAGCCAACTTAAATGTTTTCCGCTTTTGTAATATGTCTAAGTCTGTTTTGGTTACAGGTGGTGCAGGATACATCGGCTCTCATGCGGTGAAAGCTTTGCAGGTGGCAGGCTACGATGTTCTCGTTTTAGACAATTTGGTCTATGGTCATCGAGAAATTGTGGAAGAGGTGTTGCAGGCTCAGCTAATTGAAGGCGATATCAGCGATCGCGCTTTGTTGGATCGCCTGTTTGAGTCACATCATATTGATGCGGTGATGCACTTTGCGGCTTACATGTTTGTGGGCGAATCGGTAACCAATCCGGCCAAATACTACCGCAACAATGTCGCAGGTACTCTGACCTTATTAGAAGCAATGGTGGCAGCGGGAGTCAAAAAACTAGTTTTTTCCTCGACCTGTGCAACCTACGGGCCGCCCCAGCAGATTCCTCTAACAGAAGATCATCCTCAGTCGCCTATCAGTCCCTACGGCATGACTAAGCTGATGGTTGAAAAAATACTGGCAGACTTCGATACGGCCTATGGTTTGAAGTCAGTTTGTTTTCGCTACTTCAACGCGGCTGGGGCCGATCCCGCTGGTAAACAGGGAGAAGATCACAATCCTGAGACGCATTTGATTCCGCTGGTGCTGCTGACGGCATTGGGCAAGCGCGACTCTATCTCAATTTTTGGGACAGACTATCCTACGCCTGATGGCACCTGTGTACGCGATTATATCCACGTCAGCGATCTGGCTCAGGCTCATGTGCTGGGCGTCAAGTACCTGCTAGAGCAAGGCCAGAGTGATGCCTTCAACTTAGGCAATGGCAATGGCTTTTCAGTAAAACAGGTGATTGAAGCCGCTAAGCAGGTAACGGAGCGAGACTTTAAGGTAGAACTACGCGATCGCCGCCCTGGAGATCCGGCTGTTTTGGTGGGCAGCAGCGACAAGGCGCGAACTAAGCTGGGCTGGCAGCCGCAGTATGCTGCGCTTGAAGACATGATCGCTCATGCCTGGCAGTGGCACCAGCAGCGTCACCGCTAGCTATTCGTTCATATTGCGGTAAGTGGCTACAGCAGAAGGCGAAATCCGGTTGAGGTAGCGGAAAATCCAGTACTTGAAGACCGTATCTAGGATGACGGGAAACGTGGCGATAAAGAGAAAGATAAAATCGCGGTTGGCAGGCAGGCCCAAGTGACGCGATAGGCTCTCCAGCAGAATCTCCCAGCCGTGAGGCGAGTGGAAACCGACGAACATGTCGGTGAAGAGAATAATGATGAAGGCTTTGGCGCTGTCGCTAAGACCGTAAACGATTTCGTCAATAAACGACTTCAGCATGGCCACTTCGCGTTTGCTGTTAATGAGCAAAATCACAAAGGCCGCCGCCGCTAGGATATCGGCAAAAACATTTTTGATCGCCTCGGCGCTGCGGCGACGATAAACTTCTTCAATTTCGAGCGCCTTTTCCTGCACCGTTTTTTCAATTTCCAGCTCTGGCAGGCGGGGTGCTTTACCAATGATGACTTCAAAGCGCAGGCGTTCCTCAAATCGAGCCAGCTCATGCAGAGCCTCTTCTTCCATTTCCATGTTCAAAAAGGCGTCTGCGTCGGCTTCTGACCGCAGCCAGCTAACAGCGGGACCCACCACAAAATTTTTGCTGGCCTGCTGGGTCAACAGCGGCACGATTACCAGGAGGAGAATAAACTTGAGAGCAACGGTTGTTTTAACTTTAGAAGTGCGAAAGTTTCTGACAACTTCAACTTCAGCCTTGGGATCGAGATCCTGCTTGATCCGGTCAACCGTACGCAGAATGGATCGCGGCAGGAAGCTGGCCCGATCTGAGAGCGCATCCCGCGTCGGCGGATCAATCTCATCTTTTTCAAACTTGGCGGTTTGAGCGATCGCCTCTGTAGACTGTGCTTTTCGGGCCGAGGACATCTGCTGCTCAGCTAAGGCTAGATCCTCACGGGACTGCTGGCCGTTTCGTCCATTATTTTGCGATGTATTGAGAGCGACTAGGGCCGACTCAGTCTCCGGTTTTGGCTGATAGCGGGCTAGGGTGTCATCTACAAACTGCAGTTTCCTGAAAAAGATGGCAGGTTTGTCAATCAGTTCGCTGTAGCCGTTGTCGACCGAAGTCTGTACCTGCACATCCATAACGCCCGGATCAAAGGTCCGTAAGACAAAGCTGCTGCTGCGGAATTCCGCCATTCGCATCTCAATCAGCTTGAGATATTTTTTTAGCTCTGCTTGAAAGTAGCTGCGAGCGCTTTGACTGTAGGCCCCGCTGCTAGCTGAGATGGGATTGCCATCGAAATACTGATCTTCCAGCGTTTTAATCATTAGCGCAGCTTCGTACGCCTGATCTAGCGCTCGTTCTGGAGTCTTAGTAAACCATTGTCGCGCCCTACGAAAAACTGCCTTCATCGGTGTCAGGGATACTTTTCTTAACGGAGCCTGTGCTTGGAGTGTAAGACAAGTTTAGTCGTTGTCGTCTTATGCTGGTATGAAACTTGTCCAACTCGTGAGTGCCTGTGATAGAACCAAATAACTCAGAGATTTAATTGGGGGTATTGTTCCCTTGATCCCTCTGCAATTTGCTGTGATTTATGGATGGAGTGATTAGGACATTATGGCGGGGCAAATCTTAGGCGATCGCTATGAACTAGAGAAGCAGCTCGGTAAAAAATCCGGACGCTGGACGTTTGCAGCGCGAGATCTGCAAGATCAGGTGCCTGTAATTCTAAAACTGCTCTTTATTGATGACGATCTGCAGCCTACTGACCTGAAACTCTTCAAGCGAGAAATCGAAGCCCTTCAGCAAATTGATCATCCAGGAACACCTCGACACCTAGATTATTTTGAAATTACGCTGCCCAGAGATGGCAAAGCTCTGGCGTTAGTGCACAGCTATGTCAGAGGCATTTCCTTGGCCAAAAACCTGCAGCAGGGTCGCAGGCTTAAGGAAGCGGAAGCTCAGTATGTGGCTGAGAAAGTACTAGAAGTTCTAGTCTACTTGCATCAGCACAGCCCCCCCATCGTACACCGGGATATTCGCCCCAGTAATATCCTACTAGAGAAAGATGCGGCTGGTGGCTGGCCGCAGGTCTATTTGATAGATTTTGGCTCGGTCAAGTCTTTGACGCCGGGGAGTACGGCGTTTACTAAAGTTGGCTTAGACGGCTATGTGCCGCCGGAGCAGAGTGGCGGGCGAGCGATGACCGTTTCTGATCTCTACAGTCTAGGAGCCACTTTGATTGCGGCGATGACGGAGCAGCATCCGACAGATCTCCAGGTCGGGATGAAAATTGAATTTACGTCCATCGTCACTCTCAGTTCTGACTTCGCCAACTGGCTAGAGCGTATGGTAGCTCCCACCCTGAATCAGCGCTGGTCGTCAGCGGCTGAAGCCTTAGCGGCTTTACAGTCTATTCGCGCTGATCAGTGCTAGGCAGCAGCGGACATCGCGGCGGCGGTCAGCTCAAAGTTAGCCGTTACCGTCTGCACATCGTCTAGATCTTCTAAGGCATCCATCATCTTCAGCAGCGATCGCGCCTGATCGGGGTCATCTACCGTCAGGGTATTGCCTGGAATCCAGCGTAGTTCCACATCAGAGACAGCATAACTTTGCCGCAGCCTTTGGCTCAGTTTTTCCAAAGATCCGGGGGCACAAAAAACTTCAGCCCCTGCCGTTTCATCAATTTCGGTTAGCTCGTAGGTTTCGGCTCCGCCCTCCAGAGAAGCCTCTAGCAAAGCTTCTTCGTCTAGCGGCCCGCATAAAGCCACGACGCCTTTTTGCTCAAACATCCAGCCTACGCAGCCCGTTTCCCCCAGGTTGCCGCCATTTTTGCTAAATGCAGCCCGCAAGTCGGCAGCAGTGCGATTGCGGTTATCGGTGAGTGCTTCAATTAAAACCGCTACGCCTCCTGGCCCGTAGCCTTCGTAGCGCATGGCTTCTAGACTGTCGCTGTCTCCTTCAAGCTGACCGGATCCTTTAGCGATCGCCCGGTCGATATTGTCACTGGGCACGCCAGCCGCCTTGGCCTTATCAATCGCTGTTCGGAGCTGAAAGTTGCCTTCGGGATCAGCGCCACCCGTGCGAGCAGCGACAATGATCTCCCGTGAGAGCTTGGCAAAGACCTTGCCCTTCACCGCATCGACGCGGGCTTTTTGGCGCTTGATATTCGCCCACTTACTATGACCTGCCATATCCGTTGCTGTTTCAAAGCTGAGCCAGTGCCAATTTTAGCAATTCTGAAGGGGATCGCTTTTGTTCAGTCGGGGCTGTCTCGCTAGCGAGTCATAACAGCCGACCTAACCGCTTAGCCAAAGCGAGCCGCTTTTAGGGCTGCCCCAATTAGCCCCACCTCAGGGTTCAGCACGACGTGCACGGGTACTTTTTCTAGCAGGTTGCTCACCCGGCCTTTATGCCCAAAAGCACTGATAAAACTGCCCGTGCGCATCAGGGCAATATTCTTGGCGGCAATGCCACCGGCAATATATAGACCGCCATAGGGCAAGAGCTTGAGGGCCAAATTTCCGGCTTCGGCCCCGTAGGCTGACACAAAGATTTCCATTGCTTTTTGAGCGAGAGGATCGCCCTGTTCAGCCGCTGCCTTAGCAATGACTGCGGCCGGATCTACCGACTTAGACCGCTTGCCTGCCTCCCGTTCCCAGGTGGTAATAGCGGCGGCTACCGCAGCCGACTCGCTAGCAAACTGGCGATCGCGCAGAAACTGATAGATCGCCGCAATTCCCTGCCCTGACACGACGCGCTCAGCCGATACCCGACTAATACTGTGCTTATCGAGCAGATACTTTTGAAGCTGAAATTCTAGCTCTGAGCGAGGGGCAAAATCGGCATGTCCGCCTTCGGAGGGATATACCCGATAGTGTTCTCCCTGATAGATCAAAAAACCCTGGCCCAAACCTGTTCCGGCCCCAATCACTGCGACCGGCGCGTGGGTTTTGAGTTCGCCATCTTGCAGCGTTTCTAGGTCTTCGTCTTCCAGCCCCAAAATGCCGTAGCCGACGGCCTCAAAGTCGTTGATTAGCTCTACCTGTTTGAGATTGAGTTCACTCTGGAGGCGATCGCCCTCTAAAAACCAGGCCAGATTGGTGAGATTGGAGGTATTTTCCACTACGGGGCCAGCAATAGCAAAGCAGGCGGCGGCTGGCGCGGGCTGCGCTCCATACGTTGTTTCCGCTTCTTGCAGAAACTGCTGCACCATGGGGACTAAATCGGGAAAGTCAGCACTGGCATAGCGATTTTCATAAAGCGCGGCAACGGACTGTTTAGAGGCTTTGGGATTAGCGGCCCAGTCTGGGTTTGTTTCAACTAAACGCAGAATGGTTTTGGTACCACCGATGTCCCCGGCTAGAAGCTGTGTCATAAATTTGCTTTAATGCGCCAATTTAGCTCCAATCTGGGGCGATCGCGCATCCAAGAGAAATTAACGTTTCTGCAGATCACTTACATACTATAAAAGCGCTGCTGGGCAAATATCTGAAAACGGGCTGAGATTTTCAGACTGACTGCGCCGCTGCTAGTCCCCGATTGAGCTTGCCGCTGCGATAGCCTTCTAAATCTAAGGTCACATAGGCAAAGCCTAGCGCTTGAAAAGCAGCTACTAAGCTGGGCAAATCGGTGGTAGCCACAAAAGACTGAATTTCCTCTGGTGGTAGTTCTATGCGAGCGGTGTCGCCGTCTGAGCGCACGCGCAGGTTTCGCAGACCTAAATCGCGCAGGTGCCGCTCGGCTCGGCCTACCCGCTGCAGCTTCTCTATTGTGATAGCTTCTCCATAGGGGAAACGGGAGCTAAGACAGGGCTGGGCTGGTTTGTCCCACCAGGGGAGGTTGAGCTGTTTGGCAATTTGTCGGACTTCTAGCTTGCTAATACCTGATTCGGCCAGGGGCGATCGCACACCGCGTTCCTGGGCCGCTTGAATGCCAGGGCGATAGTCGTGCAGGTCATCGGCATTGACGCCATCTACGACGTAGGGATAACCCCGCTGCAGAGCGAGCGGTTTCAACGTGTCGTGCAGCTCGCTCTTGCAGAAATAGCAGCGGTTGACAGGGTTGGCCGCGTAGTTGGGATTGTCCATTTCGTAGGTTTGCACAATCTCATGGCGAATGCCGATTTCAGCCGCCTGCAGCCGCGCATCTTCCAAATCTTCGGGCATCAGAGAGGGCGAAGCGGCAGTCACGGCGAGGGCGCGATCGCCCAAAATATCGTAAGCCACCTTTGCCACTAGGGTACTGTCAATACCGCCAGAGTAGGCAATCAGAGCCTGATCCATTGCCTTGAAAATTGACTGCAGGTGTTCTAATTTGTCAGCCACCATAGCTTAATTTCAGCCCGAACGGACGCCTTGTATCTTCTGCCTCTAGCCTAGCAGCGAAATTCGCTGTCCGGTTTGAGCGGAGCGGCGAGCTGCGTCGGCTACCCGCAGGGCATATAGGCTAGCCGCCGGAGAAACGTAAAGTGGTGTGCCTGTCGTTAAGTGATCAAGCACGCTCCGAGTATCTTTGGCGAACAGGCCGCGCCGCGTACCGACCTCAATCGGCTGGGTGCCGTCCGGGGTCAGCAGCGTGCCGTTCTCCCCTTCAAACAGCAACCCTGCCTGCTCGGCGTGAACCTCCATGCGGCGGGCAGCGGCCCACAGCTTTTCGCCTTTACCATAGGTCACTTCAGCCACAAAACCACTGGCAAAGCTGAGCTGAGCCGTACAGAGACAAGATATAAAATAGCCGTCTGTAGCGCGATCGCTGACAAACTGGCAGTTCACCTCAGCCACCTGACCAAATAAGTCCGTCAGTCGATGTATGCGAGAGAGGGCCGCCATCAGCGGAAAGCCAAAGAGGTCGCTGTGATATGTCCACCGCCGAGGGGCCGGATGCTGCGGGTTGATCGTGCTGTAGCGCGCATAGTAGGGCTGTCCGACCTGCGGCAGATACTCGCGCATCGCCCCATGCAGTCCTCCCAGCAGCTCAATATGCTCGACATGCAACAGTCGCTGCCGCTGCTGGGCCAGATCTATTAGGGCTGTCGCTAGATCTACGTCTAAAGCTAGGGGATACTCTACGACAACGTGCTTGTCGGCAGCTAAAGCCGCCTGCACCATCGGGCCGTGATCGCGGTTGACACCGCAGATGAATACCAGGTCTAGATCGGGCCGCTCTATTAGCTGCTGCCAGTTCTGGGCAGCTTCAGTCCCATGCGTTTGAGCAAACTCAGCCGTGTGTTCAGGGGTGTGGCCCGCAACGGCGACTAGCTGCGATCGCTCATCTGCCTGTAGCGTTTCAGCTCTCAGCTTGGCGGCGTAGCCTGTACCAATCAGCCCAGCAGCCACCGGCAAAGATAAATTGGGATAGGAGGTCACTGACACAGGGTTTTACTTCAAAAGGGACATTAATAGTCACAATACAAGAATTAAAAGCGGCATTGAAAAACTCAAGCCTTTGCAAAAAAAGGCATTCTCTCAACCATTTCTAATACAAACTAGAGTTCGGAAAAAACATAAATAATTCTTATGATACAAAGAATTTTTAGTAACTCAGTTTGAATTGATCAAAAGTCAATTAAAGCCGCCGTTATCGTTGCAAAATCCTATTCTGCCGGTTTTACGGCATTTTCTATAGGGAAGCGATAAAGTCACTCATAAGTAAATTAAGCCTAAAATGCTGAGTTTGATTATGAATCCCTTTCATCTAAATTTGGCTCTAATTGAGACAGAATTCGGGTTTTCCCGTAGTATCAGAGATGGAGTTAGTCGATAGGAATTTATTACTAATCGCTCTTTAGTAGGATTTTCCGTGAGACTAATTACTGCTATGTTTTGACTGACTAAGTGAGAGGATAACAGCATGGCATCTTATAAAGTAACCCTGAAGAACGACGCTGAAGGACTCAATACTACTATTGAAGTCCCTGATGATGAGTACATTCTTGATGCTGCCGAAGAGCAGGGGATTGACCTACCTTACTCCTGCCGCGCTGGCGCTTGCTCTACCTGCGCCGGCAAGATGGTTGAAGGAACAGTCGATCAGTCTGACCAGTCTTTCTTGGATGACGATCAAATTGAGGCTGGCTACGTTCTAACCTGCGTGGCTTACCCCACTTCTGACTGCACCATCATGACTCACCAAGAGGAAGAGCTGTACTAAGCTTCTAACTTTTGAGCGAGTTGAGAGGGGAGTTGCTGCGGCAACTCCTTTTTTGTGGCTTTGACAGGTTAGTAGAGGCAAGCCCGAGGCTGCTGACGTCAGGGGTGTTGATGGGGACTAACCCTCTTGGCTACCGGCGAGACGATCACAAAAATCTTAGGCTACAGATAATAGAATATGGGCTATAAAGATCTTAGGTGAATATCGCTCCACCCTATTCGCCGTATAAGAGCCTCAGACTGCTCAAACCCTTTGTTTTGCCAGGCTTTATTCTGGCAGGAAGTCCCTATGAGCGTGACAAATACTCAATCTGGCACAAACCTGCATGAAGTCGCTGATGGTATTTACCGCATAAATACCCCAGTACCAGGCTTTTCGTTTAATCAGTACCTCATTGTTGATGAAGCGCCGCTGCTGTTTCACACTGGCCCCCGCAAAATGTTTCAGCTCGTCTATGAGGCCGTTGCCAAAGTAATTCCTGTGGAGAGACTTAGATACGTCGCATTTTCTCACGTAGAGGCAGACGAGTGCGGCTCACTTAATCAGTGGCTAGCTGCTACTCCCCACGCTGTTCCAGTCTGCGGCAGGGTTGCAGCAATGGTATCAATTGAAGATCTTGCCGATAAGGCTCCCCAGGTTTTGGCCGACGGGGAGGTTCTTGCTACGGGAAAACACGCGGTTCGGTGGTTTGATATGCCGCATCTGCCTCATGCTTGGGAGTGCGGCTATCTGATGGAAGAGACGACGAAGACATTGTTTTGCGGAGATCTTTTCACCCAGGGGGGCGCAGACTTACCCCCTCTCACTGAATCCGATATTCTAGGGCCGAGTGAGACATTCCGGCGACAGATGGACTACTATTCGCATACGAAAAACGGGCCGGAGATGTTGGAGCGACTGGCCTCAACTGAGCCGAGAGTCTTAGCCTGTATGCATGGGAGTGCTTGGCAAGGTGAGGGCGCTAAGCTGCTACGAGCACTGGCTGCAGGACTTGCTGCCTGAGGGGCTGCTATCTCCTACCTGAGGCTGGGACAGTTTTCAGCGGCGCTACAAAGAAGGGGAGGCGGCGGACTATGATGGCTTTGAAGCCTAGGACCAAGTCCAACTATGAAGCTTGCCGCGATCGATATTGGCACCAACTCCATTCACATGATTATTGTGGAGGCGATCGCCCAACGTCACTTTGAGGTGATCGATCGCGAAAAAGAGATGGTCAAGCTGGGGGCTGGGGTATTTGCTACCAATCGACTGAGCGATCGCGCCTTTGCCGCTGGCTTAGAAACCATTAGCCGCTATGTCCATCTGGCTGAGCAAACAGGGGTTGATGAAATAATCACCGCCGCTACCAGCGCCATCCGCGAGGCGCAAAATGGCGAAGCCTTTATGGACGCGGTAGTGCAGCAGACAGGGCTGGCTCCCCGCATCATCTCTGGAAAAGAGGAAGCCCGCCTAATTTTTCTAGCCGTCCGCAACTCCATTGCTCTGGAAAATGACACCGCGCTGGTTTTTGATATTGGTGGTGGGAGCACCGAAGCTGTTTTAGGCAATCAGCAAGAAGTACTGTTTGGTGACAGTCTTCAGCTGGGGGTGCAGCGGCTGCTGGATATGTTTGAGGACAAAGGCCCGGTGGGCAGCGAAAGCCGGGGAGTGCTGGAAGCCCATATCCGCTTTGTTGCGCAGCAAACCCTCGACCAGATTCAGGAGATCGGCTTTGAGCGGGTGGTCGGTACATCCGGTACGATTCGTACCCTGGGTGAGGCCGCTCATTTGAAAGCTAAGGGTGAGTCCTTGCGATCGGTCAATGCTGAGGTCGTGCGGCTCAAGGATATTGAAGATCTCACCGCAGATTTGCTGGAGAGAGCGATGAAAGATCGCACCAAGGTCAAAGGCATCAACGACAAACGGGCAGATGCGATTCATCTGGGCGGCGTGCTGCTGGCGCAGTTACTGAAGATGGCAGGCGTTAAAGAAATTACCCTTTGTGATGCTTCCCTGCGAGAAGGGATGATCTTAGACTATTTGGAACGACACTCTCATGAAGTCGCCACGTTTCCGATTCAGAGCGATCTGCGATACCGCAAAGTTGCTCAACTGGCGCAGAAATATCAGTCTGACTGGCAGCAAAACAGTCATATTTCCCATCTGGCCCTGCAGATATTTGATCAAACGCAGGAACTACATGAATACGGCGAATTTGAACGCGATTTGCTGAAATATGCGGCCCTTCTGCACGATATTGGCCAGTTTATTTCGTTTCGGAAACATCACAAAAATTCGCGCTATATCATCAACCGCACCGATCCGCGCGGCTTTACAGACGAGGAGGTTTTGCTGATTGGGCACCTCACTCGCTATCACTGCAAAGCAGCCCCTAGCAAAAAACACAAAAAGTTCAAACGGTTATCCAAAGCCCATCGCCAGGTGGTCAAAACGCTCTCAGGCATTCTCAGGATAGCGGTCAGTCTCGACAAAACTAGAAACCAGCGAGTCTCAACGACGACCTGCCACATTTCAGCTGATACTCTCGCAATTAGGGTGGCGGGAGCCGACAATCTCGAGCTAGAAGTCTGGGCCGCGCAGCGAGACTGTGAGGTATTAGCCGAGGCGATCGCTCGCGATATTGAAATTCAGCCTGTGTCCTCTGCCTCGAAAGACTTATCATCAGCCCACGTCTGAGAATTCTCTGCTTCAAGCTGACAATCCCTGTTCTCAAAGATGACAGCTACTTTTGAGCAGCTTTGGGCGATCGCTCAACTCAGCCTTACCAACGGCA
Source organism: Sphaerothrix gracilis Ecp01 (assembly GCF_030405905.1). Classification (NCBI taxonomy): domain Bacteria; kingdom Bacillati; phylum Cyanobacteriota; class Cyanophyceae; order Nodosilineales; family Nodosilineaceae; genus Sphaerothrix; species Sphaerothrix gracilis. Next base: position 66,229 of record NZ_JASATW010000023.1, on the reverse strand, counting down.
CTCCACCTCAGGAAAAGCTTACAATTTGTGAATTTAGACTGTAAGCTTAATCAATGAAAGGCTATTGCGACAGCGATTGAATATGATTTTGCCAGGTTCTCCCGTCAAAGTTGTGAATCTCGACGACACTTACTACGGCTTTGAAGGCCAGGTACAGCGAATCAGCGATGGTAAAGTCGCCGTCCTGTTTGAAGGCGGTAACTGGGACAAGCTTGTAACCTTTCGTCTGTCTGACCTAGAACTGGTAGACAAACGCGGTAAAAAGTAGTGGTTTCCTCTTGAGGCGGCAAAATTAGTATGCGTCTTCCCCTGCCGCAATTTTCGACCCAGGCTCGCCATGCTGATCACATTGCTGAGGTGATCGAAACGGCAACGACCGAGTTCTTATCTCAGTGCCTAGAGCCTGAAGACCTGAGCTTTCCGGCGATGCCTCCTTTCGGGAGCTGGGTCAAGTCGGTGGATGAAGAATCCGGCAATCAAATTTATGCTGTAGTCTATTACGCCACCACTAGCCCGATCGATTCAGTCCACCGAGCTAGAGCTTTAGGCTTGTCCTTGGCGGAACTGCGAGAGCAGCAGCCTCAGATCTTTGCCATGCTCAAAACCGAATTTCGCTCGGCCATTATCGGTTTTCAGCCTGGAACGGGCGATCGCCCCAGCAATCTGATTTATCAGCACCTCCCGCCGCGACCGCCCCAGATTCATCAGGCTGTCTATCGCTGTCCTGCTGACGAAATTGTCCAGTTCAGCCAGCAGCTCGATTTTTTCAGAACCCTGCTGGAAGTCCCTGGCGCGCCCGTAGACAGCCTGATGGCAGCGACTATTCGCCAAATCTATCAGCTCCGCAAAGCCGATCGCGACTGGCTGGTACAGGCGGGCCGCACTCTGAGCATCGTTTTGAAGGACGATTACGATCGCCTGCGGGTTATTCTTAATCAGATTCATCCTTGAACTTTAGCCAGCTTCTATTGATGAGGGTCGGGTGATGAAAACCTATGACTGGATTGTGGTGGGCAACGGGCTAGCTGGAGCTGCCCTGAGCTACGAGCTAGCGCGGTGTGGGGCAAGCGTGCTGGTAATCGATCGCGCTTTGGAACCGGCTAGCGCCACCCGGTTTAGCTACGGGGGCATTCCCTACTGGTCCGGTACGACTGATCTCACCCGGCAGCTTTGCCAAGAAGGGATGGAGCGTCAGCGCCAGTTTTCGCAAGAGCTAGAGGCCGATACTCAGTTTAGAGAACTGGATTTGGTGCTGACCATTGATGCGGCGGCAGATCCAACAGCAATCGCCCGCGACTATGAAAAGTTCGACATCGCGCCCCAGCTCATCAGCCCTGCCGAAGCCCAGTCTCTAGAGCCGCAGCTCAACCCAGAGGCGATCGCTGGCGCTTTAACCGTTCGCCACGGCCATGTAGAGCCTATGGCGCTAGTGGCAGCCTATAACCAAGCGTTTCAGCGGCTTGGCGGCGATCGCTTCATTGCAGAAGTCACCGGGCTGGTCAAGATTGGCGATCGCGTTACCGGCATTACCACCCCCCAGCAGGCCTACGCGGCAGCCAATGTAGTGGTGGCCGCAGGCGGACTGAGCCGCCAGATCCTGCAGCGTTCTGGCATTGTGGTTCCCGTCTATTTCACTCAGGCAGAGCTGATTGAAACCCCTGCCGTAGACTTTTCAATTCGCAGCCTGATTATGCCTGCAGGACTGCAGCGCTTTGAGTTGGAAAGTCAGGCCAGCCAGCCGGAAACTGAAAGGCTGTGGCAAGAACCGGGTCATAAAATTGCCGAGCCTATTTTGGATGCTGGCGTGGTTCAGTTTCTTGACGGTCGTTTACGTATCGGTCAGATTAGCCGCTTGCTCACCAGCCCACAGCCCCCGGTTGATGCTGCTCGCAGCGAAGCGCGGATTCGCGCGGCTGTCAGCCATCTGTTACCCGTGTTAAAAGACGTGCCAGGGCAGTGGTATTCGTGCTTAGTCTCTTTTAGCCGAGATGGCATACCGCTGGTAGGGGGGGTTCCAGGCGTTACGGGCCTACAGGTTTTTACTGGGTTTGGCAGCCCCTTCGCGATTTTGCCGCCTACGGCAGCTCGATTTGTCCGTTGGCTGACGGGCGAAGCAGATGCCCTGATTGAGCAGATGCAGCCTAGCCGCTTTGACCGGGGATTGCAGGTCACGTCTTAGGCCATAAGATCAGCTATTGCAAAATTAGGCGTGGCTGAATCAAGGGATGAATCTGATGTTGGCCGGTCGTGAGCGAGACGCTCACACTCCTCGCCTTTATTGTCAGACAGGTTAGTGCGAGCATCTTGCTCGCGCTTGAATTTATACCCAAAATCAGCAATACCAAAATTAAAGGGGTCGCGCCATACGGCTGTAAAACAGCGATATTGTTATCGAGTTTTTAACCTTTTGATCGCTAAGGTATGTGCATAACCAAAGCCATAGTAGTTATTAAAAGCTAAGAGTTATCTGAGCCTTTTTGTTCAGAAAGTTTGCTCTTTATTGCCTGCTCTTATGTTTTTATCGCTACAGGTTTTCAACATATTGCGAGGTCAATTATGGTTTTTTCTAATCACTCTTTACTAGGATTAGGCGTCTTTTTCAGCTATCAGGATGCAGAGGTCGCTTTAGAGAAGCTAAAAGAGGCAGGGTTTTTGAGCCATCAGCTCTCTTTTCTCGCCAAAAGCAGCGATCGCCATGATGATTTAGCGACAGCGTCTTTAGACAGTCGCTATTTGGGATCTCTACCTTCAGCTACCAACCCCATCGCCCCCAGTTCTGCCGCCAATAGCATGATCAGTGGTTTGTCTGGGCTAGTCGCTCGGCCTAGCCAGCTCGATCTGTTAGGAACCGGATCTGTTGTTGCCGGGGGACGGCTGAGTGAGATCGTCTCCTCCCTCAATAACTTTGCCGGTTCTAGCATAGAAGCGCTGAGGACTTTGGGTATTCCTGAGCAGACAGCCGCTTTGTACAGCGATCGCATTGGGCGAGGCGATTGTCTAATTGGGGTGGAAGGCTCTGGCCCTGACATTCTAGAGGCGGAGGAGATTTTGCATCACTGCCAGATCAATCACTGGCAGATCTATGAGATAGCGGCGGCAGACGTGCCTTCGGAGCAGCCAGTTTCTCCGCCAGCTAGCTTTATGGCAGCGGCCCCTGCTGTATCAACGCCTCCTGGGCCTGCTGACGGTTTGCCGTATGAATCTGCTGGTGAGTCTGACACTGCCCGGTTTGCAGTCGGTGCCTTTCGGCACTATCCGGAGACAGAAGCGGCTCTGCGAGATCTCCAGCAGATGGGCTTTCCGCTGGAGCGCATATCAGTGATCACCCGCAACGGCGATCGGATTAAGGCGCCCAGCGCTGTCAAGCAGATTGACGGTGTTGACTCTAGGCGTGAGGGAGCCGATCCGATCGCTCAGGTCAATCTCTACGATGTGGATCGTTCTCAGATGGGTAAAGGAGCCACTGCCGGAGCGCTAGCCGGGGGATCTGTGGGTGGCTTAACCGGGCTGCTAGTTGGGCTGGGAACGCTGGCGATACCAGGGGTAGGACCGATTTTTCTAGCGGGAACGGCTGGTACTGCGATCGCTGCGGCGCTGGCGGGTAGCGCGATTGGGGCTGCGGCTGGCGGTCTACTGGGAACTTTAGTCGGGATGGGGATTCCAGAAGATAGGGCCAAGGTTTATCACGAGCGTTTGGCGGCGGGGCAGTATATCATCGTCGCCACGGGGACTGAAGCTGAAATCCTGAGCGCTGAGAAAATCTTCAGCTCTTATGGCATTGAGGAATGGGGGATTTATCCGGCCTTTCAATCGTCCTTGCAGGCAGAAAACGTCGGCCAGGATGCCGTTTGGGAGGCTCAACTGGGCGTGCCGGTAGGCAGCTACTCTGCGGATCGCCGCCTTTATTAAGCTGTCGTTTGGGCGGCAGATCTCAAGCTCCTCACGCACTGAGATTGAGGAAACCAGTCAGGCTTGCTTAAGATTCCATCTTGAGATGGAGAGACAGGGCTAGCTAAAAGCCGCAATCTTAAGTGAATAAATTCAATCAGAATCTATAGTTTCAGCGAATCCTTTGCGGCCAGGAATTTAAATTCCTGGCCCTCTCTGTAGAGGTACGATTTATGCTTCTTCTGGTGGAACCTGTCTCTCAAACGCTGCGAGAGCCTGTCACAACTTTTGTGCTGCTGCTGGCTATTGTGCTGGTCACGCCGCCCCTCTTTGAACGGCTAAAACTGCCAGGGCTGGTGGGACTGATTGCGGCAGGGGTTTTGTTTGGCAGTAGCGGTTTAGGTTGGCTCAGTGCCGATGCTGAAATCATGAAGCTGTTTTCAGAAATTGGCAAAATCTACCTGATGTTTGTGGCCGGACTTGAGATTGATTTGGCGCTATTTCAGAGAACGCGCGATCGCTCAATTGGCTTTGGTTTGCTAACATTTGCCATTCCTTTAGTGGGCGGTATTGCCATCGGTTTGCTATTTGGTTTTGGCTGGCTGGCGGCGGTTTTGATTGGTTCCCTGCTGGCCTCCCACACGCTGCTGGCCTATCCAATCGTGCAGCGACTGGGCATTGTCGGGGATGAAGCGGTCACGGTTACCGTTGGCGCTACCATCTTCACTGATATTGGTTCCCTGCTGGTTTTGGCGATCTGCCTGGGCATCAATCAGGGAGATTTCTCTGCTCTGAAGCTACTGACGCTGTTGGGGTCGCTGGGGCTGTACGCGATCGCGGTGCTGTTTGGTCTAAAGCAGCTAGGCCAAGTCTTCTTTCGCAAGACGGGCAAAGATGAGGGCAATCAGTTTCTCTTCGTGCTGCTTTCAGTATTTCTATGCGCGCTCGTGGCCCAGCTGATTGGTGTGGAAAACATCATTGGCGCATTTTTAGCCGGACTGGCCATCAATAGCGTCATTGGCGACGGTCCGGTGAAGGAAAAAACGGAGTTTATGGGCAGCGTCCTGTTTATTCCTATGTTTTTTGTGGCGATGGGACTGCTGCTCGATCTGCAAGCCTTTAGCAGCATTTTGTCGTTTGTTGAGCTGCCGCTTTTGATTGTCGGCGTGCTGCTGCTGACTAAGGGACTGGCCTCCTTGGGGGCGCGGCAGCTCTTTGGCTACAGCTGGCCTCAAACCTGGACGATGTGGTCGCTGTCTATTCCTCAGGTGGCGGCGACTCTAGCGGCAGCGCTGGTGGGATACGAAGCCGAAATTATCAATTCGCAGGTGTTTAACAGCATTATCTTGCTGATGCTGGTGACGGCGGTTTTGGGGCCGTTGGTGACGGCTAGAGCCGGTAGAGATCTGGTTGTGCAAGAGGCTTTTGACGAGTCTGAGGTTTTTGACTGGCTGCCGCCCCCTAGCGATATGCCCGAATCATTTGCGGTGGTTGTGCCCGTCTACAATCCCAACACGGAGCAGTGGCTAATTGAACTAGCTGCCACCGTAGCCCGCTATAAAAATGGCCGCGTCATTCCGCTGGCGATCGCGCTGGCTCAGCCCCAAATGGATTCGCCTCAGCTAGCCAAAGCCTTGGCCCGCAGCCGCCAGCGGTTGGAGGCGGCTCAGGCCATCAGCGCCGGCTTAGAAGCCACCATAGACCCCAGGCTCAGAATTGAATACAACGTGGCGCAGGCAGTTTCTCACGTCAGCCGGGAGGAAAATGCCAACCTGATTCTGCTGGGGATGGGGCGGCGATCGCGGCTGCGGCCCCAGCTCTTTAGCAATATTCAGGACACTGTCCTATGGTCAGCTCACTGTCCTGTTGTGGTAGCCCGCCTGCTGGATTCGCCCGCTAGTTTCAAAACAATTTTGCTACCGATTGAAAATCTCTCCCCATCGGTGTTGCGATCGCTGCGGTTTGCCCAGGTATTAGCCAGTACCCATCAGGCCAAAATCACCCTGCTGCACGTCTACCATCCCCGCGCTTCCGACATTCGCCAAACCCGCTTGCGGAAGCAAATAGAGCTACTGGTTGAGCGGCTACCGGTAGCCGAAACCCCTATCGAAGTGCAGCTTTTAGCCAGCGATAATGTCGTTTCAGCCATTGTCAAAACGGCTCGCAGCTACGACTTGACCCTGCTGCGCCTGCAGCGTCGCCGGGTCGGCAATGGTTTGACGCTAGGGGCTAGCACCACGCCGCTGATTGATCAGATCAAAGGCTCCATTATTCTTGTAGGTGAACCCCATCCCCAACGCGCCGATCGCCCGGTTCGCGCCGGCGGCTATTTGTTAAAAGCCTAGCGACTTCTACCGCCGCCAGCGCGAGTAGCGTCTCAACGCGCTCAGTAAGCGATCGCCCTCGGCAGCCGTGTTGTAATGCACGAGGCCAATCCGCACGAAGCCGCCTGTGTCTTCCAGGCCCAGTCGCTTGGTCAGCCCTAGGGCGTAGAAATTGCCGTGCCAAACAAAGATACCGCGTTGGGCCAGAAACTGAGCTATGTCTGCCGGAGCGCGATCGCCCTGGCGCAGCGCGATGGTTCCTACTCGCTGGTCAAGGCGTTGGGGGTCAGTAATGCCGTAGAGCGTTATCCCAGGCATCGTCTGGAGTCCCTGGATCAGCCGCTGACAAAGCTGCTGCCCGTAACGGTGCATCGCTGTCATCGCCGTTATCAACTGGGCGCGACGGCTGGTTGCCAGAGGCGCGAGTCGCCGACCTAAGGCTGCAATGTAGTCAACGGCGGCAATCAGCCCGGCTAAGCCCTCATGGTTTTGGGTTCCTGTTTCCCAGCAGGCTGGAATTCTGTCGGGGGCGGGACGGACTTTGTAGGGACGGAGACGGGCTAAATGCTCCCGCTTGCCATAAATGACGCCCAGATGAGGACCGTAAAACTTGTAGGGAGAGCAGGCGAGGAAATCACAGTCCCAGGCTTTGACATCAATTGGAGCGTGTGTGGCGTAGTGGACGGCATCGACAAACACCCACGCTCCTACCGCATGGGCCATCTGCGCGATCGCAGACACATCGGGCATCGTACCGACGGCATTGGAGGCTGCCGTGACGGCAACCAGGCGCGTGCGGCAGCTTAGCTTTTGCGCCAGATCCGCCTCATCTAAAGTACAGTCTTCTGGGTGAATGTCTACGGTTTTAACGATCGCGCCGCGCTCCGCCAAGGCTCGCCAGGGAGCTACATTCGCATCGTGATCGAGCCGGGTGACAACAATCTCATCCCCCGGTTGTAGCTGTCGCCCAATGGCGCGGCTGAGGGCAAAGGTAAGCGTCGTCATGTTCGGCCCAAAGATGACCTCATCGCGATCGCAGCCAAGCAAGTCAGCGATCGCGGCGTGGGCGTGGGCAATCACCTGATCGGTTTTCTGGCTGGTGGCAAAGGCTCCATGAGCGTTGGCATTGGCCTGGACTAAATAGTGGCTGATTGCGTCAATAACGGTTTGTGGCACCTGGGTGCCGCCTGGGCCGTCTAGGAAAGCGATAGGTTCTCCCCGCCAGGTCTGAGCCAGCGCTGGAAACTGAGTCCGTATCCAGGCTAGATGAGGCTCTAGGCTCAGCGCTGAGGCCAAAGTTGGATGGGCTAACACAGTTCTAGTCTCCTTTGCTGGCGCGTCATATGGGGCTGGGAGGTGAGAAGGCGGATGAGCTAGCAAGGCGGCGCTAGTTTAGCTCTGCCTGTTTGTCTTGGGGATTGAACGGAATATCCGGGCAGGTAAAGACTAGGACATCCCGGTGACCCTGCTCGGCGATCGCTGGCCGGATGTCTGTGGTGAAATGGAAAAACTGATGGTCGTTGAAGGCCAGCAATTCACCAGGCTGCAGGATTTTGCGGAAGACAGGCGGGCTTTGCAGATTTGCATACAGATGGGTTTCGCCGTCGGCTAAATTGTGGCGATCGAGGCAGAGAATCCCAACTAGATCAACCCCATCTTGATGGATGCCTTCAGGAGCAGGGCTGCGCTGCTTCTGGCGAGAGGTGGTCACGCGAATTTGGTGAACTCCCACAGTGTTAAAGGCAGAGCAGCGCTGACAAAAATCAAAGAAGGTCAGCAGCGCCTGGCGAAAAGCGGAATGCTCTATCAGCGCCGGATCTATCTCCTCGTATTCGCGGTAGACATCGCCCAGGTGCGGATTATAGGCTTTGCTCTGGAAAAAGATGGTGTGGGGGAGTTGGGTAACTATGCTGTCTCGGATGGAGAAATGGGAAAACCGCCGAAACCGAAATCCCTCTGGGAAATAGGGGTCAACGGGAAGGCAGTCAAAAAAGGGCTGAATGGCGCGAACATTATCATGGCCAATCGTTTCAATGGCATAGCTGGTTAAACAATTAAAGGTTTGACGGTTGGCTAAAGCAGGCATTCTATTTCCTCCTACGGTGTACAAGGCCGCTTGAGCAAGCCTGGTGCTTCATGCTGCTGCAGCGCTGGGAGCCTCACCGGGGCGATCGCATCCGAACGCCGACTTGAGTTCGGTGGCGGCTCAGGCGCAAACTGTTTTGTGAAGCAACGAGGCGATATCAAAGAAATTTAGGGGATATATCACTCCCTATCCGGAGCGTTTTCCTTGATTAAAAGCGCCCTTTTACTTAAGTGGTTCAAAAAGACAGCAACCCTGATGGCGCTTGCGGGAATTGGGCATCTATGCCGGCTGATTACACTGGTCGCGATCTAGCTTGAAAAGAGATTCAGATATCGTATTGCTGTTATCTCTTCTGAATCACTGCTACTGCGATCGCTCAAGCAATAAACTCTATTAAAATCATGACTCAGGCTTTTTAAGACATGTTGAATTTGTCAGAAAAAGTCAACTATATGGTTAAGAAATATTTAGGTGATCAACAAAAACAGGCGCTATTATAGAAGTGGCAACCTATTTGTTATAGAGTCTCAACTCTCTCTAGCTTTAGCTGTAGAGGTCTGTTTATCGTAATTTCAGCTTAAGCCTAGATTGAGCCACTGCATTTGTAGTTAAATCAGCTTTAAGGTAGCAGCGCAGACAAATTGCTCTGTTTTTGGCGAAATTTCCTTTTTTCTAAAAAGGTTGATTGTCAAATTAGCTAAACCAAATAATAGAAAATAGCGCAGCTTAATTCGGCTTTTTACGCTGAAACAGTAAAAGCTTAATTCATCATATTCGCTTTTCCATTGCCCTAATACCGCCTCAGTAAATAGCTAACAAAAACAGCTTAAATCTCAAATAAATAGGCGACTGATAGCACGCTTCTCGCCTTCATCAGAAGCCGTCTGTTTCTGTTTTAGGAAATTAATTCAATGATCTTAATTACCGGCGCTCAGGGACAAATTGGCTGCGATTTAGCGATCGCGCTGCGCCAGCAATATGGCCCACAGGCGGTGCTAGAAAGCGGACGGCGATCGCGTTCTCCTGACCGTTCTCCCTACGTGACTCTGGATGTCACTCAGCCAGAGCAGCTACGCCATGTTGTTGAAACCTATGCTATTCAAACGATCTATCATCTTGCTGGCTTCCTATCGGCTAAGGGAGAAGCTCGTCCGCGTCAGTGCTGGAACGTCAATATTCAGGGCCTCAGAAATGTTCTAGAGCTGGCTCAGGCCCGTCGCCTCAGAATCTTTTGGCCCAGTTCTATCGCTGTTTTTGGGGCGGGTGCTCCTCGCCACCAGGTTTCTCAACAGACCGTCCTAGAACCCGACACGATCTACGGCGTCACCAAAGTGACGGGCGAGCTGCTCTGCCGTTACTACGCCCAGCGGTTCGGCGTGGATGTGCGTAGTCTGCGGCTGCCAGGGCTGATTAGCTACCGCGCTTTGCCAGGCGGAGGCACTACTGATTTTGCCGTCGAGATGTTTCATGGGGCGCTGCAGTCTGGCCATTACACCTGTTTTGTTAAACCCGACACGCGCCTGCCTATGATGTATATGCCCGATGCCATTCGCGCTATGCAGGAGCTGATGGCGGCTAAGGCAGACGCCATTACAGTGCGATCGAGCTACAACCTGGCCGCCGTGAGTTTTTCTGCGGCAGAACTGGTTGCAGCTATTCAGACTCATCTGCCCCAGTTCACCTGCGACTATCGCCCCGATTTTCGTCAGGCGATCGCTGATTCCTGGCCCATCACCCTTGACGACAGCGCCGCCCGCCGCGATTGGGGCTGGCGACCGGCCTATGACCTGCCTCGGATTGTCGAGGATATGTTGGTTCACCTACGCCAGAGGTATTCCCATGCTCACCACTCCATTGCCAGTTGAATCCGTCCTCGAAACCATCCGGTCTAGGGGCCTAGACAAAGTGGAGCGCCTGCTGACCTCGCCCCAAGGAGCCGAAATTACAGTTGCTGGGGGCCAGCCCGTCCTGAACTTTTGCGCCAACAACTATCTGGGTTTGGCCAACCATCCCGACCTGATTCAGGTAGCCAAAGCAGGACTCGATCGCTACGGATTTGGCCTCGCTTCAACCCGCTTTATCTGCGGCACTCAGACAATTCATCGTGACCTAGAACGGGCGATCGCTGCCTTTTTGAGTACGGACGATGCCATTCTTTACGGCTCCTGCTTTGACGCCAATGGCGGTCTTTTTGAAACTATTTTGGGCGCTGAGGATGCGGTGATCAGCGATGCCTTCAACCACGCCAGCATCATTGACGGCATTCGGCTCTGCAAAGCCCAGCGCTACCGCTACGGCCACGCCGACATGGCAGAACTAGAACAGGCCCTACAGGCGAGTCAAACCGCTAGGCTGCGCCTGATTGCTACGGATGGGGTGTTCAGTATGGATGGTGATATTGCGCCGCTCAATACCATCTGCAATCTGGCCGATCGCTACAACGCTCTGGTTATGGTGGATGACAGTCACGGGACGGGCTTTTTTGGGCTGACTGGGCGCGGCTCAGTGGAGCACTGTGGTGTGCTAGGACGGGTGGACATCATCACTAGCACCCTGGGCAAAGCCCTAGGCGGCGCGTCAGGAGGCTTCACTACGGGGCGTCAGCCTATTATTGACTTACTACGGCAGCGATCGCGTCCCTACCTGTTTTCCAATAGCCTGGCGCCTGTGATTGCCTACACTAGCCTCAACGTCCTCAAGATGTTGGAAAAAAGCAGCGATTTGCGAGAACGGCTGATGGCTAACACCCGCTACTTCCGTCGGCAAATGACCGCCAGCGGCTTCAATATCAAGCCGGGAATTCATCCTATCGTGCCCATCATGCTCTACGATGCGCAGCTGGCTCAGGATATGGCTCAAGCCCTCCTAGCTAAAGGTATCTACGTCATTGGCTTTAGCTATCCCGTCGTCCCCGAAGGACAAGCCCGTATCCGCGTTCAGATTTCTGCCGCTCACAGCCGGGCGCAGCTAGACCACTGTATCGAATCGTTCAAAACCGTAGGACAGCATTACGGCATCATTGGTAATTGAGCAGTCCTCATCGCGCCTGTCGTCTTATGGCGATATTTGGCAGTTCGGCAAATTTAATCGAGGCGATCGCTGCATTGAGCAGGACTTGAGCTTTTACCGGGTACCCACCGATTTAGAGGATTTGTCCCCCATACTGATTGGAATTTTAACTGAGTCATAAAAACCGTACCCCTAGCCCTCTGTGCTAGCTACGAGCATAATGACAACTGATGACCAGTCACCCGGGTAGCCATCATGATGTCGTCAACTATCGAGTCGAAATTGAGTACAGATAATCAGACTGTTTATTTTCGCTGCATTGCAGGCTGTGTTGCCAAGCATTCAATTTTTGACGTGATTTATACCTGCCCCTCCTGCGGCAGCCTCCTGGAAGTTCATCATGAGCGAGAACCGCTGAAAAAGCGGAGCGCCGATCAGTGGAAACAGCTATTCGACTCGCGTATTAGCACAACCGCATGGCCCTACGGCAGCGGTGTTTGGGGAATGCGGGAGTGGGTGATTCCTGCTTTGGCTGATGAGAATGTCGTCAGCATGTTTGAGGGCAATACCAACCTGTTTTGGGCTGAACGGTTAGGCAAGCAGCTCGGCGTCCCTGAACTGTGGATTAAGCTCTGCGGCAATAGCCACACAGGTAGCTTTAAAGATCTTGGCATGACCGTATTGGTCAGCGTGGTCAAACAAATGATGGCCCAGGGCAGCCCTGTTAAAGCGGTTGCCTGTGCCAGTACGGGTGATACCAGTGCGGCCCTCGCCGCTTATGCAGCCTATGCGGGTATCCCAGCCGTCATTTTCCTGCCTGCGGGGAAAGTCAGCACGGCGCAGCTAATTCAGCCTGTGGCGAATGGTGCTCATGTGCTGGCGCTCGATACCGACTTCGACGGCTGTATGAAAATCGTCAAAGAAGTTACCCAGGATAATTCTATTTACCTGGCCAATTCGATGAACAGCCTCCGCATTGAAGGCCAAAAGACTGTCGGGATTGAGATTGTGCGGCAGTTTGATTGGCAGGTACCGGACTGGATCATCATTCCCGTTGGCAATCTGGGCAATATCAGCGCTCTCTACAAAGGCTTCAAGCTGATGATGGATCTGGGGTTGATTAGCCGTATGCCCAGACTGGTGGCGGCGCAAGCGGCTCAGGCTAACCCCTTTTATGAATCATTCAAGGCTGGATTCAAACAGAAAGTCAGCAAAACTGCAGGAGACACGTTGGCCAGCGCCATCCGAATTGGGGATCCGGTGAGCTATGACAAAGCGACAAAGGCGATCGCGGAAACGGACGGCATTGTGGAGCAGGCCACCGAAAACGAGCTGGCAGCGGCGACGGCAGAGGCTGATTTAACGGGTATGTTTACTTGCCCCCATACGGGAGTGGCTTTAGCCGTGCTGAAAAAGCTGGTCAAGCGCGGCCTGATCAAATCTAGCGATAGAACGGTGGTGATCAGCACTGCCCACGGCCTCAAGTTCACCGACTTTAAGGTCAAGTATCACGAATCGACTTTAGAAGGCGTAACCAGCCAGTACGCCAATCCGGCTGTCCATTTACCCGCCAACGCGGATACGGTGAAAGTGGAAATTGAAAAACGGCTCAACAGCGTAACGAGATAACCTGTAGAGGTTACTGCATCGTTCAAAGTCTTCTCCTGAAAGTGTAGATTTTTTAGTCTGCTCCTGAGTCGATGGTTATGCATTGCAAGTCATGTTCTTGAGAAAAAATTATGGAAAGGCCGAAGATTGCGGTACTGCAAGATATTTTCAGCTCTAGGCTTGATACGTTGGCCCATCTTTTAGAGGTCGCAGAGAAGCATTTTACTAACGATATAGAGTCCCTATTTCAGCGCCGAATAGCGCCGGATATGCTTCCCTTCGGCACGCAGATAGCCTTTACCTGCAACCAGCCTCGTAACTTTGCCCTGTGGTGTTTGGGTCAGCCAGCTAATAACTTGAATCCTGACGTAGCCTCTCTAGCCGATGCCCGCAATCATATTTCAGCCACCAAAGAGCTGTTGGCCAGCATTGATATCGATGTTGCCGAGACTAAACTTTCAGAAAATAAACGGCTTGAACTGGGACAGGGACTCTACGCAGACTTGCCTGGACTTTCGTACGTAGACGACTTTTTGATGCCAAACTTTTATTTTCATCTGACTACGGCATACGACATCATGCGGATGGCCGGAGCACCAATAGGCAAGCGTGATTTCATGATGCATTTAGTTCCTTTCGTCAAGCATCAAGGCAATACATAAACGCAAAGATCGTTCCTCACCTGAAATTCTTCGAGTGTTAGCGATCGCACCCTCAGGTAGTTATGCCATGCGCGTGACTATATCGGTTGGGATATGCAGAATCTAAGGCTTGATTGGGGGCTTGTCTATGCCTGACCCTGGTGAGGTAATGCGGATATTGGACTAAGCAGGTGGTGCTAGATCTTGATAGCGAAGGTAATAAGTCGGTTTTGCGTCTGATAGGAGTCTTGTCGCTGGGTAAGACTTTTTTGGCAGGTTGTGGGGTTGGGCAGATGTCGCTGAATTGAGGCTTTGGGGCAAGTTGATCTAAGGGGCATTACGGACAATCTCGAGGATGACCAACAACACAACGGCAAAAGCTAGCGTATGGGACGCAACGAAGCTGATACCCGGGCACAACTGATCGATCCAGCGCTTCGCAGCAGAGGATGGACAGAACAGGGTCATATTAAGCGGGAGCAGACACCGGGAGCGATCGATATCGTTCAAGGGCGCGGAAAGCGGCGCAGTCGAGGGCGGATGGATTATGTGCTGCGTTTGGTGGGACCAGCAGGGAAGCAGCCTGTTGCGGTTGCCCTGATTGAAGCTAAGGCAGAGGACAAAGCCCCGACTTATGGGCTAGAGCAGGCGAAAGCATACGTCAGTGGTCAACTGCACAATATTCAGTTTGTCTATGCCACCAATGGTCATTTGTTTGTGGAGTACGACCGCAGCACCGGGCAAACCTCATTGCCGCGTCCTCTGAGTGAGTTTCCCACCCCGGCAGACTTACAAAGTCGGTACGAGGCAGAGAAGGGCTTTAGTCTAGACAGCGACATTGCTAGGCCATTGCTGACGCCTTACCCCACGGGTGAGGGCAGACGCCGCTATTACCAGGATGCGGCAATTCGGGCGGCATTGGAAAAGATTGCTCAATGCACCACTCAAGGAGAACCCAGTCGGGTGCTGCTGTCTTTGGCAACGGGGGCGGGAAAGACGTTTATTGCGGTGAACTTGTTAAAGCGGATCTCGGATGCGGGACTATTGCGACGGGCGCTGTTTGTGTGCGATCGCGACGAACTCCGCATACAAGCCTCAGCCGCGTTTCAAAATTTGTTTGGGGCCAATGCCGCCACTGTGACCTCGAAGGAACCGCAGAAAAATGCCAAGGTGCTGATCGCTACCTATCAGACATTAGATGTTGATCAGGACGACTCAGATGCCAACTTTCTGACCAAGCATTACCCCGAAAATTACTTCAGCCATATTGTTATTGACGAGTGCCACCGTTCGGCCTGGGGCAAGTGGTCACAGGTGCTCACCCGCAATCCCGATGCGGTGCAAATTGGGCTGACGGCGACACCGCGCCAGCTCACCATTACCGAAGATAATCCCGAAGCCCAGCGGGATCAGCAAATCACAGCGGATAACCTAGCTTACTTTGGGGGACCTGTGTACGAGTACACCATTGCTCAGGGCATGGAGGATGGCTATCTCGCCGCCTGTCAGATTCGCTTGAGTCGAGTCAATCTAGATGATACGGGCATCACCAAGGAAGATATTTTGGCCCGAAACGCGATCGATGCCAGAACTGGACGCCCCATCACTGAAGAAGAACTGGACGAGCTATATGCTCACACTGCCTTTGAAAATCGGGTAATGCTGCCGGATCGTGTTATTGCGATGGCTCAGGACTTATTTAGCTATCTAATCCAGACGGGCGGGCCAGAGCAGAAGACCATCATCTTTTGTGTACGAGACTATCACGCGGATCAGGTGGCGCTGGAGCTGAACAACCTCTATACCCGCTGGTGTGAGGAAAATGAGTTGACCCCCTGTGAGAACTATGCCTTCAAATGCACGGCGGCATCGGGCGGCAAAGACTATTTGGCCGATCTGAAGGGGAGCAGGCGGAATTACTTTGTCGCCACGACGGTAGACCTGCTGACGACGGGGGTGGATGTGCCCAGTCTGCGAAATGTGGTGTTTTTTAAATACATGAATTCGCCCATCACGTTTTATCAGATGGTGGGGCGGGGTACTCGCATTGACGAGGAAACCGAGAAGCTGATGTTCTGGCTGTATGACTACACCAACGCCACTCGACTGTTGGGGCAGGATTTTATTACGAAACCCACGCCACCCTCCCCGCAAACCGCTGAGGGATCAAGCGACTATGACCCGGATAAGATTACCGATCCACCGCCACCCCTGATCCAGGTCGAGGGCTTTGAGGTGGAAATTCGGGATGATGGGGTGCGCATTCCGGTGTATCTCAACGGGCGGGATGTGATGGTTACTGTGGAAGAATATGAGGAGTTACTGACGGAACGCCTGATTGGCTCCGTGCCTACCGCCTCAGAATTTTTGGAACGCTGGGTGGTGCCCGATGCTCGCTTTGAGCTGATGGTTCGGCTCCATGATGGTGGCCTCTCAACCTCAGCCCTGCGGCGCATCCGCGATATGGATGAGTATGACCTCTATGACCTGCTGGCGGGGCTGGGCTATGATTTGGCTCCTAAAACGCGCACAAATAGAGTACAGGTGTTTTATAACCAGCAGGATTTCTGGTTTAATGAAATGCCACCCCCGGCGGCAAATGCCTTGCGGGCAGTGGTGAGCCAGTTTGTCAGCGGCGGCACCGATAGTCTGGAAAGTCGGGAGCTGTTTCGGGTGCCTTCGGTGGTTAAGACCGGCGGCGTGAAGTCGCTGAAGCTGCTGGGTAAACCGCTGGAGGTATTGACGGAGATGAAACGGAAGTTGTTTGCCGCATGAGGACGAAGACGGTTGAGAGGAAAGCTGGGAAATCAGTGCAGCAGAATGGGCAGGGGGAGTCGCTGCCGGATGGTTGGCGGTGGGTGAACCTGGGAGAAATTTGCGTGATTTTTAACGGATTTGCCTTCAAAAGTGCTGACTTTGTTCATGAAGGTATACCAGTTTTAAAGATGGGAAACGTCGGCAAGAATTTTGACCTTGTCTGGAACACATCGAAAATGAGCTTTTTACCTGAGAGTCATCTCGATGATTACGAGAAGTTTATTGTTCAAAAAAATGACTTACTGATCACTCTGACAGATATGTCTCCATCGGGAGAATATTTAGGCACGGTTGCTATTTTTGATAGAGAAATTCCTGCATTACTTAATCAACGTGTAGGAAGATTTGTCTTGAATGAAGATCAAGTCAATTCAACTTATCTATATTTTCGTTTGCGTTCGCGTGATTTTAGAGAATACGTGACTCGTGACGATACGGGCAACCTGCAGAAAAACACAAATCCGAAATACATCTATAACTTTCGCTTCCCACTACCGCCGATCGCGGAACAGAAGCGAATTGTGGGGATTTTGAGCGATCGCCTCGCCACCATCGACCAAGCCCGCCTCGCCACCGAAGCCCAACTCGAAGCTGCCCAAGCCCTTCCCGCCGCCTACCTCCGCCAAATTTTTAACAGCCCCGAAGCTCAAAAATGGGAGAAGAAAAGCTTTGGGAGTCTGGCCTTATCAGTACAGAACGGAATCTATAAGAAATCCGAGTTTTATGGTCATGGGCATCCGTTTCTTCGGATGTATAACATCCACAACAATAGCTGGAATCTTAGCTTCCATGAGACCACTCAAGTTGAAGTTGATGACAATGAATTAAAGAAGTTTTCTCTCAAGAAAGGAGATATCCTCATCAGTCGTGTGAATAGCTTTGAGTTGGTTGGTAAGAGTGGATGGGTGTGCGAAAGAGCAGAAGGTAATGTCTTTGAGAACATGCTCATACGGGTAAGACTGAAAGACAACATAAACTCAATGTTTGTTGCCCAACAGTTGAGAACCCCTGCTATCAGAAAACAAATTGAAGAAGTTGCCAAACGTGCTATTGGTCAGTCCTCAATCAATTCAACTGATGTGCGTAATCTTGAGTTACTAATGCCTAGCCCCGAGAAGCAAGCGAAATTTTCCAGTTTGATCAACGAGAAAATAAGTCAGATAGAGGAGGTGATATCTTCACTTCAGGACCAACTTGATACCATCAACGCCTTCCCCGCTGCCCTCCTCCGTCAAGCCTTCAACGGCGAGCTGTAAGCCACCTTTCGCCAAACGCGACATCATAGCCATTAGACCCTTCTCAACCCACCATCCTCCCAGTGGGCCATTTACAAAACATCGCCATGAGTACCGCCGACACCATCTACGAACTTGTCAAAACCTTACCCGAAGACCAAGCAAACCTCGTCTTAGTGTTTGCTGAGTTTGTGCGCCAGCGAGCTCAACCTGGCGCAGCTGGCGCAGCGCAGTCCTTTAATGACTTCTTCGGCATCCTCAAAGACTCCCCCAACTTCGACGACGACCCCGTCACCATTCAAAGGACGATGCGCAGTGAGTGGGACTAAGTTTTTGCTCGACACCAACATCATCATCGGCCTCATCAAAGGTAGCTCAGCAGCGCTCGACCTGCTGCAATATCTCGAGGCCATACCCCAGACTAGTGCCTATAGCTTCATCACCCGCATCGAACTTCTGGGCTTTCCGGCCCTGACCGACGCCGAAGCTCAGGCCACTACTACCGTGCTTCAGACCATGCAGTATCTTCCCCTCACCGCCGCCACTGAGGATATGACCATCCGCATTCGCCGCCAATACAGCTTGAAGGTTCCTGATGCCATCATCGCGGCAACCGCTAAAGTTCATCAGATTGAACTGGTCACGCTCGACCAGCAGTTAGCAACCCGCATGACCAATATTCTCGAACAAGCATAGACATGGCAAACACTAACGGCAAAAGCGGCAATGACAGCGGTCGTCTCTTCACCACCCAACAAAGCCTCGATAGCTACGTCAAATCCATCTGCGACATCATGCGCCGCTCCAACTGTGCCGGAGCCCTGCAATACGTCCCCGAACTCACCTGGATTCTCTTCCTCCGCATCCTCGACGAGCTAGAAGCCGCCGAGCAAGACGAACTCGAAGCTGTCGGACAAGATTTCATCCCCTCTCTCGGTACCCCCTACCGCTGGCGCGAATGGGCTGCCCCCTACGACGAGAACCTGCTCAAACTCGTTGATGGCTTACCCCAAGGCTGGAAACGCAAAGAACTCACCGATGGAGCCGAAGGGGAGTTCTTCAATTTTCTCCATAACGACCTGATACCCCACCTCAAAGATCTAAAAAATCTGCCCAACCCTACCCATCGGCAAAAGGTCATCAGCGAAATCATGTCCGGTGTAGAACGCACCCGCATCGATACCGAGAAAAACTTTCAGGACATCATCGATAAAGTCCACAATATTAACCAAGAGAATATCGACACTACCCATATCTTCGCCCTCTCCCAAGTCTATGAAGGGCTGCTGCTCAAAATGGGCGAAAAAGGCAACGACGGCGGCCAGTTCTTCACCCCACGGGTCGTGATTCGGGCTATGGTCAAAGCCATTGACCCCAAGATTGGCGAAACCGTCTACGATCCAGGCTGCGGCACGGGCGGATTCTTAGCAGAAGGCTTCAACCATATTCGCAAAGCTTTAGGCGATGCTATCGACGCCGACCAGCAAGAAACCCTGAAGTACAAAACCTTCTACGGGCGGGAAAAAGACAACGCCATTTACCCCATCGCCTTAGCTAACCTCATTCTCCACGGCATCGACCTGCCCCATATCTGGCACGGCAACACCCTCACCGGGGGCGTCTCCTACGAAGGCTTATACGAGGGTGCTCCTTCCCAATTCGACGTCGTCCTGATGAATCCACCCTTTGGCGGCAAAGAAGGCAAAGCCGCCCAAACCAACTTCGCCTACCAAACCGGCTCCACCCAAACCCTCTACCTGCAACACACCATCGCCTCCATGAAAAAGGGTGCCCGCTGTGGCATCGTCCTCGACGAGGGCATCCTGTTCCGCACCAATGAAACTGCCTTCGTCCAAACCAAGCGCAAGCTATTGGATGATTGCGACGTGTGGGCGATTGTCAGCCTGCCCCCCGGCGTCTTCACCTCAGCCGGTGCCGGCGTCAAAACCAACCTTGTCTTTTTCACCAAGGGTCAACCCACCGAGTCCATCTGGTATTACGACCTCAGCGATCGCAAAGTCACCAAAAAGAAACCCCTACTCGACAAAGACTTTGACGAGTTCTTCAAGCTGTTGGCGAGCAAAGGGGAGAGCGATCGCAGTTGGACAGTCACCCGTCAGGACATCGAAGCCAAGAACTTCGACTTGAAAGCCGTCAATCCCAACAAGGTTATTGAAGAAGATACCCGTACGCCAAAGGAACTGCTCGACCTCATCGAGAGCAAAGGCAAGGAAGTTGCGGCGGCGATCGCCAAACTACGGAGTTGACAACATAGATGGGCCGCTATTGAGCTATTCCATGCCTTGCATCATGTCATTCAACTCAGCCAGCAACTCCTCATGATTCTTCCACTCGCTGACCTCACCGGTTTTATAAACTTTGGCAATGAACGGTGATGGAGTCTCACGGGCAAATGCCTGCATTTTCATAAATGCCTTGAGGAAAACCTCGATCATGTCCTGCCCTGGCAAATTTTGAGATGCCAGATTTTCGCAGCGCCGTCGCAAGTTTGACACTGCCCAAACAGCGATCAATGAAAAAAACGGTTTGTTTCGGTTCCGTCCCCGTCATGCAGCTTTAGGCTGTAGCTCGCACCGAATAGCTTCTTCGACTTTAAGGCGATCGCAGCGGTAATCCTCAGCCAAATCATCAATTGAGTCTCCTGCCCGATACCGCTCTGCCAAAATACTGGTTGGGATGCCCGTTCCCTCAATAACTAGTCGCCCAAAGGCAATACGCGGATCAATCACTACAATGCGCGGGTTGTTCTCTTCATGGGTGCGGGTAAAGGGATACAGAACAATAGTGGAATGTGAGGTGATGGAGAATAGGGGAGTCGAACCCCTGACCTCTAGGGTGCGATCCTAGCGCTCTACCAGCTGAGCTAATTCCCCGCACTCAAAGGTATCTTAGCAGAGACGGTCAGGGCCGTTGGCGACAAATTTCAACCATTGACTGAGGCGGCATCCCTGCCGGATTGATATGCTGAGGCTAGACTAAAGCCTGCGACTAATACTTTCGGTCAGCGGTTTTAGTCTTTGGGCAGACAGAGAATTTCGCAAGCTATGTCAAAGCGCGATCGCAAGACTGAATTTTCATTAGAGGGTCGCTTTTTGGGGTTTTCGCCTCAGGGAACCTCTGACAACAAATATATTGATTTGCTGACGGCTAAGGGAGGACACCGAGTCAAGCTGCGTAAGTCTCTGCGGCCTATCCTAGCCGACTACTTGCTGCCCGGTGATGTCATTCGCGTCTTTGGTGAGCAAAAAATTGATGACGACCAGGACGCGCCTCAGCTCAAAGCTTTGAGAATTGTGCGACTCGCTCCAGAGCAGCTTCAGGTAGCGCCAGAATCACCTGCTGAAGCGATCGCTCCTCAGAAAGAGACTCCTCAAAGTAAGTCTAAGAGCCAAAAGCCTGCCAAAATTCTAGTCTGCCAAAAGTCGAGCTGTCGTAAGCGTGGTAGCGAAAAAGTTTGTCAACAGCTAACTGAGAGCTTGGAGAAATCAGACCTGGGCGATCGCGTCACGATTAAGAAGACAGGCTGCATGGGCCACTGCAAGAGCGGCCCCCATGTCGTCTTTATGCCGGATAAGAAGCGCTACAGCAAGGTGAAGCCCAAGACTGTACCAGAGCTGGTCGAAAAGCACTGCGTTGAGAGCTAAGGGCCACCTGTGAACCTATCTTCGGCTGCTGAAAACTCAACGCTAAGACATTTAATTGCCCAGCGCATTCAGGCTAGTGCCTTGCCGGGTATTTCCTTTGCTGAGTATATGGATTTGGCCCTATATCAGCCAGACTGGGGCTACTATGCCAGCCAGAAACCTAGCCTCGGCCCGACGGGTGACTTTGTCACTTCACCTCATTTGGGGCACGACTTTGGCGAACTGCTAGCCGTGCAGCTTGCTGAATTTTGGCATTGTCTCGGTCAGCCTGAGCCTTTTTCCCTGGTGGAAATGGGAGCCGGACAGGGCTTGGTGGCGGCTGATGTTCTGGCCGCTCTGTCGCAAGACGACGCGGACTGCTTTGCGGCGGTGGAGTATACCATCATTGAAAAGTCGGCGGCGCTGATGCAGGAACAGCAGCGGCGGCTACGGCCCTGGCAGGACAAAGGGGTGAAGCTACAGTGGCGATCGCTAGCCGAAATCCCTGAAAGTTCCGTTACGGGCTGCTTTTTCTCCAACGAACTGGTTGATGCCTTTCCGGTCCACCGCGTAGTACTGACCGAAACCGGACTGCAAGAAATTTATGTGACTCTAACAAACGCCTCTGATGAACCCAAATTTCAGGACGCGGTGGGGCCGCTGTCCACGCCTGAGCTGTCGGCTTATTTTGAGCTAGTTGGCATTGACCTAGCGCCGCCGCGCTATCCTGTAGGCTATCAGACGGAGATAAACCTAGCCGCGCTTGACTGGATTACCACTGTTGCCCAAAAGTTACGGCGAGGCTATCTGCTCACCATCGACTACGGCTATCCCGCCAGCCGCTACTATGGCCCCAGCCGCTCTCAGGGAACATTGCAGGCTTATTATCGCCACGCCCATCACAGCGATCCCTATGCTCATGTGGGGCAGCAAGACCTGACCGCCCACGTAGACTTCACGGCGCTAGAGCGACAGGGAGAGCGGTGTGGCTTACAGAAACTAGAGGCTACTCAGCAGGCCATGTTTTTGATGGCGCTGGGTTTAGGCGATCGCCTCGATGCCTTAGCCGCCATCACCGAAACTGACGGCAAAACGATCCAGGCGGCTTTGCGTCGCCGCGATCTGCTACACCGCCTGATTGATCCGATGGGGCTAGGCAACTTCGGCGTTTTGCTCCAGGGCAAGGGACTAAGCGCTGAGGAAAGCGGGCGATCGCTCAGGGGCTTCACCATTCCGCCGCTGATGTAGGTCAGGCAGGCTAAGTTTGGCGATCGCGTCATCCAGCAGCTCACAGCCCTGCTCAACGGTTTCAATCTGACAGAGGCGATCGCGCAGCTCGGCTGCTCCCTCAAACCCTTTGGCATACCAGGCCATGTGTTTTCGCGCCTGCCGAATACCGCGCTGCCCCTTATACTCCGCCAGCATAATTAAATGTTCGCGGGCACAGGCTAGCCGCTCTGGAACTGTCGGAGGCTGTCGCAGCGTTCCAGTCTGCAAAAAATGATCAATCTCACCCACCAGAAAGGGATAGCCCAGCGTCCCCCGCGAACACATCACGCCGTCCGCTCCGGTCTGGGTCAGGCAGCGCACCGCTGCCTCTACCGAGAAAATATCGCCGTTGGCAATCACCGGAATGCTGAGCGCCTGCTTCACCTGGGCAATCCACTCCCAGCGGGCCGTGCCCGTATAGCCCTGCGATCGCGTCCGTCCGTGTAGGGTCAGCATTTGGGCACCTGCCGCCTGCATTCGCAGCCCAAATTCCACCGCATTGATGTCGTCGTCATCCCAGCCGATGCGGGTTTTGACCGTCACGGGCACGTCTACCGCTGCCACCACGGCGCGGACAATGGCCTCTGCTGTCTGGGGCTGCCGCAGCAGAGAAGAACCGCCCCCTTTGCGGGTGATCTTATTGACCGGGCAGCCCATATTGATGTCCACCGTATCGGCTCCTTCCGCGACGGCTTTGACTGCCGCCTCAGCTAAAAAGTCAGGCCGACAGTCGAAAAGCTGAATGCTGATGGGACGCTCATTGGCCTCAATTTCCATCAGCTTGGGCAGCTGGCGCATATGGTGCAGCTCTGAAGCGCTGACCATCTCGGTATACATCATGGAATTGGGGGCATAGCGACGCACCAGCCGCCGAAATACTAGGTCGGTCACGCCGGAGAGCGGCGATTGCAAAACCCGGCTGGAAACCGTCACCGCTCCAATTTTTAACGGCTCTGCCAAGCGCTGTTGGAGCAGGGGCGGCAGCACGAGCATATGATTAGTGGGACTGTGAATCAGACTTGGCACTGACGAGGACACGTTCTTGAGTTTGATAGTAGCAGCTATTGCGACCCTGCTTTTTGGCAGCGTAGAG
This sequence comes from Sphaerothrix gracilis Ecp01, assembly GCF_030405905.1. Taxonomy (NCBI): domain Bacteria; kingdom Bacillati; phylum Cyanobacteriota; class Cyanophyceae; order Nodosilineales; family Nodosilineaceae; genus Sphaerothrix; species Sphaerothrix gracilis. The sequence continues at coordinate 42,615 of NZ_JASATW010000023.1, read as the reverse complement.
AGCCTGATCGGCGGCGGCAATCAGATCTGCCGGGGTATTTTGCAGGCTGGGAAACACCTCTGCAATGCCCAAACTCACCGTTATCACCTGATTGATGGGCGAGTCTAAGTGGGGAATGGCCGCCTCGGCGATCGCCCATTGAATTTGCTCTGCCACCCAGATTGCCCCGTTTAGCCGAGTCCTGGGCAGCACAACGGCGAATTCTTCCCCACCGTAGCGGGCTACTAAATCCGCTGGACGATTGACCGAACTTGCTAAAATTTGAGCAATTTGCCGTAGGCAGTCGTCTCCAGCCAGGTGCCCATAGAAATCGTTGTAGCGCTTGAAAAAGTCTACATCGCACATGATTAAAGCCAGCCCTGTCTGCTCTCGCCGCAGGCGCCGCCACTCCTGCTGCAGATAGCTATCTAAACAGCGCCGATTTGGAATTTGAGTCAGGCCGTCTAGATTGGCCAGTCGCTCTAGCTTCTGGTTGGCTGCCTGGAGCTGCTGGTAAAGTTCGGCCTGCTGGATGGCGATCGCCAGCTGAGTTGCGAGTTCTCGCAGCAGCAGCTTCTCATCCTCACTCCAGCAGCGAGAGTCATGGCGGCGCACGCCCATGATCCCCTTCAGCTCTCCCTCAAAGCGAATGCTGATAGCCAAAACAGCAGTCGTCAGTCGGTTGGAACCAGCGGGCTGGGAAGTCATATCTACAACCAGCATGTCAGCCTGCTGTAGTGCCGCCTGAACATGAGGATCTTGCTCAACTGACTGAGTAGAGTCTGAAAAAGTCTGGTACTCGTCGGCCACATCAGTTTTCATCTGCTGGAGCGACTGAGTTTCCGCATTCCACAGACCTACAAAGCTAGAGCTGCTTTCAAAAGCGGTCAATAGCTGATGCACCGTTTGACTCAAAATCTGATCTAGATCTAGGCTTTGACTGATAGCTTCTACAATGTCATTGAGCAGTGCTTCGCGGCGGGCCTGCTGGGTGGCCTGGGCATAGAGCTGGCTTTGCTGAATGGCGATGCTGAGCTGAGCTGTGATTTGCTGCAGGAAATCAATTTCCCAGTCTTCCCAATGGCGAACCTTGGTACACTGATGGGCAACCAGCAGTCCCCAGAGCTGCTCTTTGAGAAAGAGCGGCAACGCTAGCGCCGAGCGTACCTGAAGCTGGCGCATCAGGTCGATATAGCAAAGAGACGCTTCTACGGTATCAATATCTCGGATAACGCTGACATAGCCCTGATAGTAGCGCTGCTGTAGCTGGGTTTGAAAACAGGGATCTTGAAATGTCTGTCCAGTGAGAGAAAATTTTTCATTGCTGACCGATTCGACAAATACCTGCCCGTTTTGAACCGTGTCTAGCTGGTAAATTAAGACGCGATCTGCCTGCAACCAAAGTTGAATGTCTTCGGTCGCTGTTTTGAGAATTTCGTCTAAGGCCAGAGTTTGCCGCATCCGCTGGGTGATGAGTCCTAAAACGCGATCGCGTTTGGCCTGCTTCTGCAAATTTTCTTCAAACAGCTTGCGTTGGGTCACATCTCGCGCCACGGCGATCGCCTGCTGCGTTTCTAGACCAATAATGCGAGTTTCAAAATATCGCGGCTGTCCCTCTATTGATAGCTGGCACTCAACGGTTTCTACCTGCCCCGTCGCTAAGGTAGATTGCAGAGCTTGGTGCAGCCGCTGTCCAAGGGGCGGCGGCAAGCATTCACTCAGATGAGAGCCTGAAAACTGGCCTGACTGAAATGCCTGCTCGACTTGCTCAATGCCGGTAATGTAGTTGACCGTGCCGTCAGCATTGAGATGCAGCATGACATCTGGAAAGGCTTCTAAAATGCTCTGCATCTGTCGGTTCATCTGATGCAGCTTATGGCCCATCTGCTGATGTTTTGCCACTGCCTGCAGCATTTGCTGCTGCCGCCGCCGCAGGGCTAGCTGGTGGCGAACGCGAGTCAACACTTCTTCGGCTTCAAAAGGTTTCGTAATGTAATCAGCTCCGCCCAGATCAAAGGCTTGAATCTTATTAGCCAGATCCCGATAAACGCTGATAAAAACAATTGGAATATCCTGCGTCTCCTTTTGCTGCTTGAGCTGCTTGCAGACCTCGTAGCCGTCCATCTTGGGCATCCGAATATCCAGCAAGATCAAGTCCGGTGCCTGCACTTTAACTGTTTCTAAAGCCATCTCACCGCTGACGGCTTTGCGGACACTATACCCTTCACTTGATAGCAAGTTGGCGAGAGCACGCAAATTGTCTAGCTCATCGTCCACAATCAAGAGGCTGACCGGCGTTTCAGTCATCACTACCTGCAAAAAAAACGATTCTCTCTCTCCTGCAACAAGCACCGATACTGAAAATGTGGCATAAATCTAGATCAGTCTAGAGTAGGTTTCAGTTCAGGCGTCAGCTAACTATCACCGCTGCGAACGGTTGTGATCTAGATCAAGGAGATATTGTGATCTTACACAGAAACCTTAAGGATACCGCGTCTGTAAAAATACTAGATTTCTCTAATCAAGCTGAACTGATGGCTTTTTGCCTAGCAGCCAGTATGTCATCATTTCTCCTCGACCTTTGACTTCTATGATGCCGCGCCGTTGAAGCTGATACCTTTTTTGCAACGCTTCATAAACTACCTCAGTTACCTGAATTCTGCCGGGTTCCCCCAGCATTTCCATGCGGCTCGCCATATTCACGGCGTCTCCCCACAGATCGTAGCTGAACTTTCTCATGCCAATAACACCGGCAACGACCGTTCCCGTATTAATACCGATGCGGAGCTGAAAAGGCTTACCGCTCGGCTTATAGTATCGCTTAATCGTTTCCTGCATCGCCAAAGCCATTTGGGCTACGGCGTCGGCATGGTCAGGGCGAGGCACAGGCAGTCCGGCGGCGGCCATATAGGCATCGCCAATTGTTTTGATTTTCTCTAGTCCGTACTTTTCAGCTAGCGCATCAAAGTCGGAAAAGATCTGATTTAGCAAGCTGACTAGATTCTGGGGCGAAATCTCAGAAGCAACCGCCGTAAAATCGACGAGATCGGCAAAGAGAACGGTTACATGGTCAAAACTTTCAGCAATATTGCGAGACCCTGTTTTGAGCCGATGGGCAATTTGATAAGGCAGAATGTTGACCAGTAGCCTTTCTGAGCGCTGCCGCTGCTGCCGCAGTTCTGCCTCCATCCGGTGGCGATCGCTGACATCTTGAACGGTGCCCTCATAGAACAGCACTTCTCCGTTCCCATCTAGGGCCACGCGAATATTTTCGCTAATCCAAATTTTGCTGCCGTCTTTGCAGTAAACTTCTGACTCAGCGTCCGTAATTTGTCCATACTGACGCAGATAGGCAATCAGCTCTTGCCGTCGCATGGGCCGCGTGTAGAGCTGCTGCCCCATGTCAGTCACGCTTTCGATCAGGTCTTTAGGTGAGTCATAGCCTAAGATTTTAGCAAGCGCTGGATTGGCGCTGAGATAGCGCCCTTCTGGCGTAATTTGAAAAATTCCTTCGCTGACGTTTTCAAAAATGCTGCGATACTTAGCTTCGGCTTCCCGCAGCGCGTTTTCGGTTTTTTGGCGATCGCGTACTTCCTGCAGCAGCAGCGCATTTTGCTGGCTGAGCTGTCGCCGCTGCTGAAACAGGGTGAGCTGATTGCGCACTCTGGCTAAAACTTCCGCAGGCTGAAATGGCTTGGCAATATAGTCAACGCCGCCCGCTTCAAACCCTTTGACCTGATCGCTAACTTCGTTGCGAGCACTGATAAAAATAACGGGAATATCGCGTAGTTCTGGGTTCGTTTTGAGGCGGCGGCAAACTTTGTAGCCGTTGATATCGGGGAGCTGAATATCGAGTAAAAACAGGTCGGGAGGGGTGGCTTGGGCAATGGCGATCGCTTCAAGTCCGGTCGTTACCTGTTGAATTTGGTACCGATGCTGCAGAATTTCCTGTAGGATTCGGGCACTGACAGCGTCATCCTCAACAATTAGAATGCTTGCTGAGGCATGGAGTAGTTTAGAGGGCATTGAGTGTACTCCACTGCCTAAAAAGAAATTTAGAAAATAAAGTTTGGGTAAATATTCTCTAGTGAGATGTTCAAAGCTACATCTTAACTTGACCTTTTAATCTCAAACTATTGATAAAAGTCAATTTTGTCTATTCCTCCAGCTCATCTATAAGTTAAAAAGCAGACTCAAGGGGGATTAGCCCCTTTATTCATCCCTGCAGCCCTGGATTCAGAAAACTTTAAAGCCTAATTGTTAGGGCTAGCTGAGTTTGAGATAAGACTGTCAGCATAGCTGGGCTGGGCGATCGCTTACCATTGGAATAACTGCCATCCTCAACCCTTTATGCCTGCTACTGCAACCGACTACAAGCACATCTGGCTCGATGACGACCAGGTTCCTTTCATTGTCAACACAACGATGAAGGTGGTTGAGCTAGTGACCGCTTACCTGGTGCATGGCTGGAGTCCAGAGGAACTGCATTTTCAATATCCCCATGTTTCGTTGGGCAAGGTGCATTCTGCTTTGGCGTACTACTGGGATCATAAAGCTGAGCTTGACGCTGATATGCAGCGGCGCTATGAAGTTTCTGAGCAATTGAGACATCAACAGCCGGAAAATCGGATTAAAACAATACTTCAAGCTAGAAGATTGACAGCCAGAAACTCAGATGAGGAGACCCGTTTTGACGGTTAGAGGGTTTGCTCTACTCTACATGGCTAATTTGTACTACTTCCGAAAGTAGAAGCAAAACCGACCTACTGTTTGGTTAGTCAGCTTTAGAAGATAGCCACAGGATTATTTCACATGGGGATCCGTTTGTACATAGATGAGAATGTGCCCCGCCAAATTACAACAGGTCTTCGTTTGCGCAAGGTAGATGTTTTAACCGTTCAAGAAGACAAGCGTTCAGGAATAGCCGATCCACGGGTTTTAGAGAGAGCAGCAGAACTTCAAAGAGTTTTGTTTTCGATGGATGATGATTTGCTAGCGATCGCCCATCAGCATCAGATAGAAGGCAAGACTTTCTTCGGCGTCATTTATGCACATCAACAAAATATTACGATTGGCGGCTGTATTCGTGATTTGGAACTGATAGTGCGAGTCTGTGATCTGCAAGATTTAGTGAATCAGGTTTTATTTTTGCCGCTGTGAGCGATCGCGATCTCCCGCATAATAGAAGAGTGGCTAACTTTACAGTTCTTAAAAATGGCGAGAGACCTGCGGGGATTCCTGAAAATACTGGAGCAGCGAGGGCAACTGCGGCGGATTGGAGCGCTGGTAGACCCTGACCTAGAAATTGCTGAGATCTCAAACCGAATGCTGCAGTGTGGTGGGCCAGCGCTGCTGTTTGAGAACGTGAAGGGATCGCCCTATCCGGTCTTGGTGAATTCCCTGGGCACGGTGGAGCGGGTCTGCTGGGCCATGAATATGGAAAAGCCGGAAGAACTAGAAGAATTAGGCCGCAAGCTGGGGATGCTGCAGCAGCCAAAGCCGCCTAAAAAAGTTTCTCAGGCGATCGAGTTTGGCAAAGTCTTGTTTGACGTGGTGAAGGCTAAGCCGATGCGGGACCTGCTGCCGCCCTGTCACCAGGTAGTGATTAAGGACGAGGCGGTAGACCTAAACCAGATTCCGATGATTCGGCCCTACCCCAAGGACGCAGGCAAAATCATCACCCTAGGACTGGTGATCACCAAAGATCCGGAAACCGGAACTCCCAATGTGGGCGTCTATCGCCTGCAGCTCCAGTCTAAGAACACCATGACGGTGCACTGGCTCTCGGTGCGGGGCGGGGCGCGGCACCTGCGCAAGGCGGCGGAGCGGGGTCAAAAGCTGGAAATTGCGATCGCTCTGGGGGTCGATCCGCTGATCATCATGGCGGCGGCGACTCCGATTCCGGTGGATCTTTCAGAATGGCTGTTTGCCGGACTCTATGGCGGTTCTGGGGTGCGCCTGGCTAAATGCAAAACCGTTGATTTAGAAGTGCCTGCCGATTCTGAGTTCGTCCTAGAGGGCACCATTACCCCTGGCGAAATGCGCTCAGACGGCCCCTTTGGCGACCACATGGGCTACTACGGCATTGCCGAAGACTCGCCGCTGGTGCGCTTTCACTGCGTCACCCACCGCAAAGATCCGATCTATCTCACTACCTTCAGCGGTCGCCCGCCGAAGGAAGAAGCAATGATCGCGATCGCCCTTAACCGCATCTATACCCCCATTCTGCGGCAGCAGGTGTCGGAGATTGTGGACTTTTTCTTGCCCATGGAGGCGCTTAGCTACAAAGCCGCCATCATTTCTATTGACAAAGCCTATCCCGGTCAGGCCCGCCGAGCGGCGATGGCCTTTTGGACGGCGCTGCCCCAGTTCACCTACACCAAGTTCGTCATCGTCGTCGATAAGGACATCAATATCCGCGATCCGCGTCAGGTAGTCTGGGCAGTCACGTCCAAGGTCGATCCGCAGCGAGACGTATTTATTCTGCCGGATACTCCCTTTGACACCCTCGACTTTGCTAGCCCCAAACTGGGCTTAGGCAGCCGCATGGGCATTGACGCCACCACAAAGGTCTACCCGGAAACCGACCATGAGTGGGGCGAACCATTACAGTCCGATACAGACGTGGCTGGGATGGTGGATCGCCGCTGGGCTGAGTATGGGCTGGGGGACATTGTGCAGGATGAAGTGGATCCAAATTTGTTTGGCTATGATATGGGGCGGTAGTGGCTTGCTTAGAGAGGTTACAAAATTGGCTGAGGGCCGGGCCTGCTGTCTAGGATAGAAATAGTTGCGTACAGCCCGGCTACCATGAGTAATGCGATCGCTCCTTCAGAAACAGCTTCTTCGTCAAATCGGCTGGTGAGGCTTTATCAGTCACCGATTGGCAAAAAGCTGATTACGGGCGTGACAGGATTAGGGCTAGGCATTTTTGTGCTAGTGCACATGCTGGGCAATCTGATGCTGTTTGCCAGCCCCGCCGCCTACAACGAGTATGCCTACCACATTGAGCAGTGGGGGCCGCTGCTTCACGTCATAGAGCTAGGGCTGCTAACATTCGTGATTTTTCATGCCCTGCTCGGTATTCAAATTTATCTGGGCAAGCTTAAGGCTCGCCCTACAGGCTATCAAACCTATGCCTCCGCGGGTGCGCCCAGTCTCCAGTCCCTCAGTTCACGCACAATGATTCTGACGGGGCTGGTGCTGGGCGTTTTTCTCATCTTTCACCTAATGGCGTTCAAGTTTGGTCCCTACTATGCCACGACTCTGGCTAACGGCACTGAAGGACGGGATTTAGCGCGGCTGGTGATTGAGAAGTTTCAGACACCGCAGTACACCTTTGGCTACAGCGCCGTGATGGTGCTGCTAGGATTCCACCTGCGGCATGGGCTTTGGAGCGCATTGCAGTCTTTGGGGGCGATGAGCGCCGGGGTGAAGCCGCTGGTGTATGGCCTTGGGACGGGACTGGCCGTGGCGATCGCGGCTGGCTTCATCGGTCTACCCTTGGCGATTTATGTGGGTTGGATTAGTTGATTGTGTCTGGTAGTCGTCGGTTATGCCGCGCCTTACCGGGTCTGTTCCATGTTTGATTAAAGACCGTATATCTGTTAGAAAATCTATGCTTGATCCGCGCGTTCCGGACGGCCCGCTGAAAGAAAAATGGGACAGTTTTAAAGAACACTGTTCGCTGGTCAGCCCCAACAACAAGCGCCAGCACACCGTTTTAGTGGTCGGCACAGGACTGGCCGGAGCCTCAGCCGCTGCCACCCTAGCTGAGCTGGGCTACCGGGTCAAAAGCTTTTGTATTCAGGACTCTCCCCGCCGCGCCCACAGCATTGCCGCCCAAGGCGGCATCAACGCCACCAAGAACTATCCCAATGACGGCGACTCGGTATGGCGGCTGTTCTACGACACGATTAAGGGGGGTGACTATCGCTCGCGCGAGGCCAATGTCTACCGCTTGGCCCAAATTAGTAACCAGATTATTGATCAGTGCGTGGCTCAAGGGGTGCCCTTTGCGCGGGAGTATGGCGGGCTGCTGGCGAACCGTTCTTTCGGGGGGGCGCAGGTTTCCCGCACGTTCTATGCGCGGGGGCAGACCGGGCAGCAGCTTTTGCTGGGAGCCTACAGCGCTCTGATGCGGATGGTGGCAGCGGGGCGAGTGGAGATGTTTGCTCGGCGGGAACTGCTGGACTTGGTGGTGGTAGAGGGGCAGGCGCGGGGCATCGTGGTGCGCAACCTGGTGACGGGTGAATTTGAGCGCTATGCCGGAGATGCGGTGCTGCTGTGTACGGGGGGATACGGCAACGTGTTCTATCTCTCTACCAATGCTAAAAATTCTAACGTGACGGCGGCTTGGCGCTGCTACAAGCGGGGGGCGCTGTTTGCCAATCCCTGCTATACCCAAATTCACCCCACCTGTATTCCGGTGTCAGGCAGCTACCAGTCAAAGCTGACGCTGATGAGCGAGGGTCTGCGCAATGATGGCCGGGTCTGGGTGCCCAAAGATCCCAACGATCAGCGATCGCCCAATCAAATTCCAGAGGGCGATCGCGACTATTACCTAGAGCGCAAATATCCCAGCTTTGGCAACCTAGTCCCCCGCGATGTAGCCTCCCGCAATGCCAAGCAGGTGACGGATGAGGGTCGGGGTGTGGGGGAAACGGGGCTGTCAGTCTATCTGGACTTTCGAGACGCGATCGCCCGCTTAGGCCAGGAGACTATTGCTGAGCGCTACGGCAACCTGTTTGACATGTACCAGCGGATCACGGGCGAGAATCCCTATGACGTGCCGATGCGGATCTATCCGGCAGTTCACTATACGATGGGCGGCCTCTGGGTGGACTATCACCTGATGAGCACGGTGCCGGGGCTGTTTGTGCTGGGAGAGGCGAATTTTTCCGATCACGGGGCGAACCGGCTAGGAGCCAGTGCCCTCATGCAGGGACTCGCCGACGGCTATTTCGTCATTCCCTATACCCTAGGAAACTATTTGGCTCAGACAGACTCATCTCCGGTAGAAACCACCCATGACGCCTTTGCCGAAGCGGAGGCCACCGCCTACAGCCGCACCCAAAAGCTGTTGAGCATTGGCGGTGACAAAACCGTGATGGAGTTTCACCGAGAGCTGGGAAAGCTGGTTTGGGACGACATCGGCATGTCGCGCGATCGGGCGGGGCTAGAGCGGGCGATCGCGGCGATTTCAAAGCTGCGACAGGAGTTTTGGCAAAATCTGCGGGTGCCGGGTGAAGCCAATACGCTGAACAAAAACCTGGAGTTTGCCGGACGGGTAGCCGACTTTATGGAACTGGGCGAACTGATGGCGCGAGATGCCCTGCAGCGAGAAGAATCCTGTGGCGGTCACTTCCGCGAGGAGTATCAAACACCGGCAGGAGAAGCCCTGAGAAACGACGAGCAGTTTTCATTCGTGGCGGCCTGGCAATACCAGGGCGACGATCAGGCCCCCACTTTGCACAAAGAATCGCTCACTTTCGAGAATGTTCAGCTCACCCAGCGCAGTTATCGGTAGAGGTCTTATAAATTGGACATATCCTGACGCAAATGAGATCGCTGTTGCTTATTTGGACAAGACAATATGGCTTCAGAGGAAACAGACCCTATAGATAAAGAGAGCCCAACTTCTGATGAAACGAGGCTGAAAATTTGGGAGCTGAAGCTGAAGGAAAAAGAGCTGCAAATTGCCAGTCAAGAAACTGACAATAAATACAAGCTGGAGCGATTTAGAATCATCGCTGTTGGAGTTGTCGTCACCTTGGTCACCTCAATTGTCAATTGGCAGATTCAGCATCAGCAGGTTGAAATTGAGCGGCTGAAGTCAGAAGCTGAATATCTGGAAAATTTTGCGCAGAAGGCGCTCCAGGAAGATTTAGAAAAGCGCTATTACTTTGCTGAATATCTCTCCATCATTGCTCATTCTAGGGGTTCACGCGATCGCTGGAATTCTTACAAGAACGCTATTAGCAAACGGATAGATGAAAAAAACCAGAAGATAGCGGCTATTGAATCTTTAGAAAGAGAAATTGAAGAGTCATCTCGTTCGGAACAACTACCTAAAAACGAATTTGAAGCATTAGAGCAGGAAATAGAAAAAAAAGAACAAGAGCTATCAGAATTGAGAGCACAAAGTCAGCTGATTTCTCCAGATACTGGAGCTTCTACGGAATTTAAGTTTGAGTATGATTTAGATGACAAAATAATTCCTGATGCAAATTTTACTTGGCGAGATGCAATTCAAAAATCGGGTCATACCTCTATACCTGTTGATCAGGAAGTTGTTAACAATATCATTAAAGTAGCTAGAGTTTTGAAAGAAATTCAGGAAAAGTATGAGGGTAAACCTATCACCACTAATTCTTGGTACAGAAATCCCACTCATAATCAACGAGTGGGGGGACTTTCCTCTTCTCGACATCTAGCTGGTGATGCGGTCGATTTTAATGTAGAAGGTATAGATCCGGCTGTTCTCTACGATGATTTAGATGAGTGGTGGGGCAGCAAAGGCGGATTAGCTTCTAGTTCCGTTTTTGTCCATATAGATGTACGGGGCTATCGGGCTCGCTGGTCGTATGGTTATTAGTTTTGTTTGACATCGCTGATGACAAAGCGACTCTTGGGCAGCGCGGGCATTCGCCCTAAATCTACTTCTAAGTTCTGATTGGGCACCTCGTAGCGGATAGCATTGATCAGGAAATCTAGAGTCATTTCCAGGATCTGAATTGTGATCCATTCCCCCGCACAGCGATGATTTGTATAGTGATCGCCGCCGCCTTGGGGAATGAAGTTAAACGGGCTTTCCTTCCAGTGGCGAAACCGCTCTGGCTGAAACGCTTCCGGATCGTCCCAGAGGTGCGGATCGTGGTTAGTGCCGTAGAGGTCTAGCAGCACCTTGACGCCATCTGGAAAGTGATACTCCTGCCAGTCAAACGGCTGCCGGACGCGGGCCGAAGCAAAAGGAAAGAAAGGGTAAAACCGCCGCACTTCCTGGGTAAAGAGTGAGGCGTAGTCGGATTCCTGCTGGTACTGGGCGCGGCAGTCAGGATAGTTATGTAAAGCTAGGGCGCTAAACATCGCGTAGCGAGCGATCGCCACGGTAGGACGCAGCACATTCAGCAAGTCCACCGCCGCAATCCGCTTATCGAGCAGGTTGCCTGCCGGATCGCGGTACTGAGCAAAGGCATGAGCCGCCGTATTTTCGGGCACCTCTAGTTTGCCAGCGCGGATCTGTTCGATGACTGACTCAATCCACTTCTCCGCCTGCCGCCGTCCCCGTCTCGCCCGCCAGTGTCGGGGGCCGATGCCGCCGGAGCCGTCAATCATGGCGGCTATATCCTGCGTCCGCTGGTTGACCTTATCTTCTGATAAAGGCACCCCGGCCCAGGCACACACTGCCCGACACAGCACTTCCTGCGCCCCATAAAGCAGCACCACCTGATCTCGCTGCTGCCACTGGTGAGCCGCCACGTGCCACTCTTGCCGGACGCGCTCGGTCAGTGCCGCCATCCGTTCTGGCGTCATCAATGACATAAAAGCCTGCTTGCGCTGGCGGTGCGCTTCACCGTCTAAACCCTGAACCCCTCCTTCCCCCAGCAGCGTTTTCTGAACCCGCTTAGGTGCCGCTCCTCGACGGGAAAACTTAGCAGTGTCATAGAAAACCTGGGCTGCTGCTGCTCCCCTAAAGCAAATCGTCTGCTCGAACAACAGCCGGGTCTGAAAAATATCAGACTGATAGCGATCGCAGCGATTTGAGATAAAGCAATAGCCCTCATTGGCTAGCGCTAACGTACTGTCAATGGCGCGATCGCGCGGAATTGTACTCATTTGAAGTCTCGTTTACAGGGTTTGTTCGCTAACTCAGTGGCACAGTGATCAAGCTGAAATGAATTTCACTGCCCTTGAGATAGCAACTTTGTTGCTGACAGCCCAAGCGATCAGCCTTGCTGCTATGGTAGGCGATTTTTAGCGGCCCAAATTACATAAAAAAATGATATTGACAATCAAAAATGGCATGGTTAGCATGGGGCCATGAGCACGTTACAGCATATTTCTCAAGCCAATCCCCAGTGGCCCTTGGAATCTTTTGTAGAAACGGCAAATCAGCTTTTGCCCCAGTTTCTGCCAGGTGACGAGTCCCGCCGCAGCTCAGAAACGATCAATCCTCGGCTGGTGCGTCATTACACGACTCAGAGCCTAGTGGATAAACCGTTTAAGCAGGGGCGGGAAGCCCGCTATGCCTACCGACATCTCCTGCAGTTGCTGGTGGTACGGCGACTGCTAGCCGAAGGACTCAGTGCCAACGCGATTCAAACGCTGATGGAGGCTAAGTCTAATCCTGAGCTAGAGGCGCTACTCCAGGGCGGCATTCAGCTCACTGTAGAAGCGGCGAATCCGGCTCTGGCCTTTTTGCAGCAGGTAAAGCAGCGATCGCAGCCTGCCGCCTCTGCAACGCGCTCGCCAGCGCCCCCACCGGCCCGCAGTGCTCCGAGCCGCTCTAGCTCCCCGCCGCCGACCCAGTGGACACGGCTAGAGGTACTGCCAGGACTGGAAATTCAGGTGCGTCAGGACTTTGCTTATCCGGCCAGTCCTCAAGAACGAGAAAACCTGCTGCAGCTCATTGCTCAACGCCTCACTGATTTATCCCCTTAACGGAGACACGCCATGAATCAACCCCAGATTGAACTGATCCCGATGCACGGAGCGATCGCTCGCAACCGCTCCACCACCCTCGACATTTTGATTAAGATTGCGCCGCCTGCTCAGTTACCCACGGTTGAGCGCCCCCCGCTCAATCTGAGCTTGGTGCTGGATCGCTCCGGCTCTATGAGCGGTGAAAAGTTGAACTACGCCAAACAGGCAGCCTGCTACGCCGTGGAGCAGCTTCTGCCCAGCGATCGCGTCAGTCTGGTTCTATTCGATACCCAGGTGAAGACCGCCATTGCCAATACGCTTGCTACTGATAAGCACCACATTTTAGAGACGATTGGCAGCATTCGCGCCGGTAGCTCTACGGCTCTGCATGGCGGCTGGGTGGAAGGCGGCTTGCAGGTGAGCCAATACCTCAACCCGGAACACCTCAACCGAGTGATTTTGCTCTCTGATGGCCTAGCGAATGTAGGGGAAACCAATCCCGACGCGATCGCCCAGGATGTCCACGGGCTGTCGCAACGGGGCATCAGTACGTCAGCCTTGGGGGTAGGCAACGACTACAGCGAAGATTTGCTAGAAGCTATGGCGCTCAGCGGCGACGGCAATTTCTATCACATCGCCTCCCCTGACCAGCTCCCGAACATTTTTCAAACCGAGCTCCAGGGATTGGTGGCTACAGTCGGCCAGCGGGTCAGTCTGGGCCTGACGCCTCAGGCAGGCGCTAGCATCATGGATATACTCAACGATTTTGAGACAAATGAGCTGGGACGGCTAAAGCTACCCAATCTCACCGTTGGCAGTCCGGTCAACGTCGTGATGCGGTTGCGGATTCCGGCGCTGAGTCAGGCAAGCGATCTCTGTCAGATCCGGTTAGCCTGGAACGATCCGCAACAGGTCGAGCGCCAGGTTTTGCAGGCAACCCTCCAGTTGCCGGTAGTGAGCCCGGAGCAAATGAGCGACTTTCCGGCCAATCCGGTCGTGCAGGAGCAGGTTGCTTTGCTGATGGCGGCGCGGGCTAGAAAAGAGGCGATCGCCAAAGCTGATAAGGGCGATCTAGCAGGGGCCAGCGCGGTTCTCCGCTCTGCCAGCGTTGCCTTTAGCGCTTTGCCGACTTCGGCTGAGTTTGATGAAGAAGTGACCGTCATTCAAAACCTCGCCACCGAGTTTGAGCAGGGCAACACAGCGGGGGCTCGCAAAAAAGCTGTTTCTCAGCGCTTCAACATTACGCGCGGGCGGCGGCTACAACCCTGAGCTGAGGCGTGGCTGAGCGAGTCGAGGCTCAGGCGGCAAAAGGGGACTGAATTCGCTTCAGCAGATTATAGAAAGGTTGCCAGTCATCTGCCACCGTGATCGGTTCCCAGACGGCCTCAATTTCAGGGCGCAACAAGACTGTCTGCGGATTGGTTTGCTTGAGGGTCTGAGCCACTGCGGTCATGGCGCTCTCTGGTAGCTCATTTAAACAGAGGTAGTAGGTGCGCCGCCAGTTGTCTAACAGCTCGCGTGCGGCTGCATCAGATGCCTGCATCGTCGTCCCCAGAATGCTATCTGACCCTTGCCGCCAGCGCGGCGCAAACTGCTGGGCCAGTCCGGCAAAAAAGTCGTGATAGCCTACCTGGACATTGCTCAACAGGGCCAAAGTTTGATCGAGCAGTTTTTCAGACAGCTCTGCTGCAAGGGTTTCAAATCCTAGCTTAGCCAGCATCCGCTGCCGGTAGTAGCGCTGGTAGTGTTCGTCAAACTGGGCCAGTCCTGCTTCTAAAGCTGCCGTCGGCATAATTAGCGACAGCGGCTTTTGCAACATCTTCAGGTTCCACTGGCAAATTAGCGGCTGATTGGCGTAGCTGTAGCGGCCAAAGTAGTCGAAATAGGCCGCCGTAAATTTAGGATTGTACTGATCCATAAAGGCATAGGGGCCATAGTCAAAGCTCTCCCCCGTAATGGACATATTGTCAGTATTGAGGACAGCATGGCAAAAGCCCACGGACATCCACTGGGCCACCAGTTCAGCCACCCGCTCTACCAGCTCTGCATAAAAACGAGCATAGCGATCGCCCTCATCGGTCACTTCCAGCAAATGCGGATAGTAAACCTCAATGACGTGGGTCAATAGCTGATCGATCAGGTCAGGTCGTCGATAATACTCCAGCCGCTCAAACGTGCCAAAGCGGATATGCGAGCGACTAAAGCGCACCATCACTGATGAGCGGGTAGGGGAAGGCTCATCGCCGCGCCAAAGCTGCTCCCCGGTTTCAATCAGGCTCAGGCAGCGAGACGTGCGGACACCCAGAGCCTGCAGCGCTTCCGAGGCTAAGACCTCCCGCACGCCGCCCTTCAGCGTCAGGCGACCGTCTCCGCCGCGCGAGTAGGGGGTCGTACCAGACCCCTTTGTACCCAGGTCGTAGAGTTCCCCGTCCTGGCCGCGCACCTGACCGTAGAGAAAACCGCGTCCATCACCGAGAAAAGCATTGTATTCCCCAAACTGATAGCCGTGATAGCGCAGCGCCAAGAAAGGTTCGCGCCCCTGAAACTGCCCAAAGGCGGCAATGAACTGCTCATCTGTTACCGCCTCAGCCGCCAGCCCCAGCTTTTGCAGAATGTCGTCATTGCGAAAGCGCAGGATATGCTGCGGAAATGCCGCAGCCGCTACCACATCGTAGTAATCGTCGCCTAGGTCGGCTAGAGCGGGTTCATAGCTGAGGTTGAGTAAAGGATTAAGCGGATTAGCCGTAGAGTCCATTGATTTAGAGGCAGGAAAACACCGGAAATTGCAGCAAACTTTTAATCGAAGCCGGGTAGTCGATGATAGCCTATCCTGTCTCGACTCTAACGCTGTCCAAAGCCAGACGTTTAAAAGCGATCGCTGCCAGCCTATGCAACCTCTAAGATAGGCGGCGGTAAACACAGCGGCTGGGCCAAACTAACTTCAATCTACTCAATCTATTTTTTGCTTTGAGTGAATAAGAACAATGCTAGCTCTGCCGGGTCAAACTTCAGTAATTTGGCCGATTTAATGACTTGTTAGTTGTTTGTTAAAGCTAAAGGCTGGTATTCTGCTAGCCATTGAAGAAATGATGAATCTGCTTGCATGTAGTTTACTAACTAAGAGGATCGTGGCATGTCGTCACTTGGCAGAAGATCCAGAGCTAGGGCTGGAGGTTTCCTACACGATTTCAAGGAGTTTGCGCTACGGGGCAATGTAGTCGATCTAGCTGTTGCCGTCATTATTGGTGGCGCGTTTGGGGCTGTTATCTCTTCATTTGTGGCCGATATTTTGATGCCCGCCGTCATCAATCCGTTCCTATCCCAGGCGGGAACTGACTGGCGAGAAGCCACCATCGGCCCCGGTATTAAAATTGGCAGCTTTCTGGGCACCGTTGTCGACTTTGTCATCATTGCCTTTGTGCTGTTTCTAGTGATTCGCTTCTTTGAGCGATTTAAGCGCCAAGAAGAAGTAGAGGAAGCGGTCGTTGAACCTACGGTTGAGGAAAAGCTGAACGTTACTTTAGAGCGCCTCACTCACGCCATTGAGTCGCGGCAGATCTGAGAAACTTTATCTGCGGCGGGCAATGCCCGCCTACGTCTGACTCGTTAGCGGAGACGGCTAGCCAACAATCAGCGGCCACAGGAGCGCGGTGAGGGCGATCGCCCCTAAATGCTGGGGCCACATGAGCTTAAGAGACTGCCGCACAATTTTTTGCGTCACAATAGCGCTGGTCAAAACGCCAGCTATCAATACCGCACTTTGCAAAAAGGCGATGACTGCCGGGTGGGCAATATACACAGGCACGCCCTCGCCGCTGAGGCCGAAGGTGGCAAAGCCCACTGACAGAATTTGACCGCCTTCGCCTAAGCCCAGAGTCAGGTAGTGGGCTAGGTTGGCCGCGAGGACGAGGGGCAAATAGCCATAGGCCAAACTGACGAAGCTCTTGGGGGCATAGCTCGTGGTGAGCTTGAATACCAGCCGGGTCAGACCGTAGGCGGCAAAAGGCACTAGCACGGGCAGAGCCAAGGCTGCCACAGAGGCGATCGCGTGAGTGCCAAAGTTCTCCAGATTCAGCGCCAGCCCTAACTGCTGAGTTAGCTGCGGCAGGTGGTGTAGAAAGACGGCCCCCAGCAGCAAAAATAGCAGGGCTACCTCATAGCTACGGGGTATATGGGTTGTCCATAGCTCAATGCCGGGCGGGCGCAGGTTGACCTCCACCGAGCGGTGCGGACAGGCTTTGAGACAGGTCATGCACAGAACGCAGTCGCGGTTGTCTTCTAGCTGGGCCGGATGAGAATAGAGGGGACAGCCATTGGTCTCCTGTCCTTCCCCTTTGCGGGGGCCACCTTTATAGCACTGGTAGGTGGTACATTCTGCCGAGCAGGTACCCTGCTGCGCCCGCAGCTCCGTCATCGACAGCTTGGCAAATAGGCCGTTCATGCCGCCAATCGGGCAGAGATAGCGACACCAAAATCGGCGCTCGAAAATAGCGGAGAAAATCATTGCCCCAGCGGTAATCAGCAGCAGCAGGCAGGCCGATAGGTAAGCCGTATTTTCTAGATTCCACAGCTCCTCCCACAGCAAAATCAGGGCAAATAGGCCAAACAAAAACCAGCCGCCCCAGCGCTCAGCTTCCTGACGCGGCCACTGTTTGAGCTGGCGCGGTACCAGCCACAGGGACAGCTTTTGGGTAACTTCGCCATAGATCATAAACGGACAGACCGCGCACCACAGCCGCCCCACAAAGGGAAAGCCCAGCAGTACCAGCGGCCACCACCAGGCCCAAAACATGTTGAGCGCAAAGTTTTCCTGGCGGTTCTGTGGCCCCACAAACAGCACCGCAACGACAAAGGCGAAGAAGGTGAGGGTAAAGCCGTAGTTAAGGCGATCGGGCCACCAAGGACTGCGCAGAAAATTGCGCAGGCGAGGATAGGCATTGAGCAGATTGAGGCGGAGCTGCTTTTTACGCCCCTGGGAGGGCCAGATGATTTCCTCGGTGATGCTGGTGGTGCCAGCCATCTGGGACAGCGATCGCTCTACCAGGCTAGACAGCTCTCTCAAATTGTTGGGAAAGTCGTAGGCTTGTAGCCGTCGTAGGGCTTCTGGGGTCAGCTTGGGTTTGTCAATGCCCCGCGCCCGGCAGATGAGGCTGATGTAGTAGCTGACGTAGTCTTCAATATCTGCTTTACGAACCCGCAGCGGCGGCACCTTAATCACCTGATCGACGAGGGCGTTAATTTGCGGCAGCGGCTGCTCGGAGATAATTACAATGCGAGCCTGTGCCGTTTTCTCCGCGCCCGCTGCTTCGGCATTGCGGCTGATGGGCCGATAGGTATTGGTTTCAAGCAGGTGGGCGATCGCGGGCAGCAGTTCTTCAGGTAGCTCTTGCAAATTGTTGAGAATTAGCGTTCCTTGCCCTAGGGCCTCTATCAGCCCTGGCTTACCGCCAGCGCGGCCAAACAGCTCGGCGCCGCTGGCCTGCACTTTAGAGCATTCCACCTGAATAATGGCCTCTCGCCGTTGGGCTGAGCCGTAGTGGATCAAGGCTGCAATGTTGTCTTTCTCTAACCCTGGCTCGCCAAAAATCAGGACTGAGGCTTGGCTATCAGAGGCGGTTTTAATTTGCGATCGCAGCCGCTGGGCGTAGCGACTGCGGCCAATAATGCCGCGCCGCGCTTTGGTGACCAGGTAGGGGCGCAGAATCGTTTGGCGCTCTTGCTCAAAGCTGAGCTGGGAGGAAAGCTGCTCGACTTCGGCGGCAAGCTGCTGGGTAAAGAGCTGGGTAATGGCCGGATAGTCTTGCACGACCTGGCGAAAGGCATCGGCAGGAATAAAAAACAGCTCGCACTGATTCAGCGTGATAAAGGTCTTCTGGACGGGCTGATTTAGCAAGAGGGCCTGCAGATTGATCACTGAGCCGGGCAGTAAGCTGACGGCTTTGGGCCGATCGCGATCGCTTTCGGCTTTGCCTGTTCGCAGAATCCACAGGCCGTCGGGGGACTGGTCAGCAACGGTGAGAGTCTGGTCGGCGGCAAGGGTGCGAGACTGCAGTAAGGGGGCGATCGCCTCTAGAATTTCTGCGCTGAGGATGTTGAGGGCGGTGCGCTCTTGCAGCCAGGTAACACAGTCGGCAGCGGCCATAAGACAAAGCCTTGATCAGGGTATGCTTTGATCTTCGTTTACTTCGCTAGGTTTGGTCAAAAAGATGATTGAGCTTTCTAAACTTTGGGTGCCGCTGGCGCTGCTGGGTCTGATCGTGCTGGCGGCAATCTACTTTAGCCGTCTGTAGCCGAGAAAACGAGCCCCAGCGACAGGGATTCATTAATCAGGAAGGTCGTGCCAATACCGGGTTAGAGCGTGTATCAGCTTCAGCTTTGAGATGAGACTAGACCAAGCTGCTGTAAAACTTCAAGCAAGTTGCATTCGTACCACCACTCTAAAATTTTTCTGTCTGCTATATGCAATAGGGTAAAGTCGTTGACCTGCACCGAACGCCCTGTCGCGGCTGTCCCTAAAAACTCACCTGTATGAGTTCCTTGAAAAGTTGTGCGATAAACTACCTTATTCCCTTCAGCAACCACATCTTCAATTGTTTGATGGGCGTCTGGAAATCCCTGAAATAGCTCGGCATTGAACGCTTTGTTGGCTGCCAAACCCACAATTGGCGCCGCACTGCTGTTGAAGTGATAAATCACATTCTCAGACATTATTCGATCCCAAACCAGTTGCCAGTCGTGATTGGTGCCCCAACCGGCCCGGGCAAAATCAAGAGCAATTGCTTTATTGTCTTCAGTTTGACTGAACATGACGGCTTTTCCATACGAAGGCGTATGGAGATAGACTAATGCTTGCATTCACCCATGTCAATACGCTGCCGTATGGTCAAAGAAAAAGATGCTGTTTCTCTTAGCCGACAAGACTGGATCGCTTTAGGACTGAGCGTTTTAGCAGAAAGCGGGATTGGAGCTGTACGGGTAGAGCCTTTAGCTAAGCAGTTGCACGTGACGAAGGGAAGCTTCTACTGGCACTTTAAAAACCGCGAAGAACTTCTAGAGGCTGTTTTACAAGCCTGGATTGACCGCCAAACCAACAGCATTATCGGGCAGGTAGAAGCAATAGAAGGAGATGCCTCAGCCAAGTTACTGTATCTGTTTGAACTGGCTGTGCAAGATAATGGGCAAATAGAAAATGCTATTCGTGCCTGGGCTGTCAACGATGCGAGAGTTGCAAAGATACTAGAACAAGTTGATCAGCGCCGCCTGAAATATACGCAGTCTCTGTTTTTAGAGATTGGCTTTTCCCCTTTTAATGCTCTCGTGCGTGCTCGTATGGTCTATTACTCGCTAGTTGGTGAATTCACTATTGGTACTCGTAGCAATCAGGAAGAGAGATTAGTTGAAATAAGACTTCAGCATAGTATTCTCACACGCCAAGATTTGTAGTTCAGCCTCGTAGAGATGGGCAAAGGTTATCAACCGTGCCCATCTCCGTCACATTGCGCGGATGATGGGCACGCTGGGCTTTGCCCAGCCTACCGATCACGTAGCGATCGATAGCGCACCAGGTAGCTCAGCACCTCGCCCTGCTCCGGCGTCAGCAGAATGCCAGCGGGCGGAATCGTGATCAGATCACTCCACAGACCCTGATCGGCGTAGTTCAGCTTGTGCAAGGCATGAATCGTCGATCGCACGCCGTCCTGCGACCCCATAATCAGGTGGCGCAATCGCTCCCGCTCCGGTTGGGCGCGGGGAATGTGCAAACGTACGGGTTCTGTATCTCCCAGATTGGTCAAATCCGGGAGATTGGGGTGGATATAAAACAGCATTTTGGGATTCCTCCGGAATCGGGTAAGGAAGCCCAAAAATAAGGCCGACCCAAGACATAGCAGTTCGGGACGGCCTGAGTAATAATTACTCTAGCCTCCGAGACAGCCGCAATCTGTCGAAGGGGTCAGGTGTCGGAAGATTGTTGCAGCAACTTTCGGCACCGTACGACCAAATTTTTGGGTGATAGTCAAGCTGCACGCAGACAGCTATAGCTCCAAAATCTACCCCATCTAAGGCCCCAGCGCAAGTTAAGTTTGTTACGCTAATACAGTCAGCCACACGCCGCCCAGCCTCATCCTCATCGGCGGGAAAAAGGGCTTCATCCGCCACCTGCGCGGAAAATTCGCCAGTCCCTAAGGCTGTGAAAATGAGGGTTAGCTCGCAGTCTTCCCTCTTAAGGTAGATTCCAGAACTTTTGGCGATCGCTATATGATGAAGGTGATCTGGGCACTTTAGGGATTACACTACACCTCTAGGTTGCTGTTTCGCGGCTAAGTGGTCTAAAAGCTAACAATTTAGGTTAAGTATGGCGGTAGCTTTCAGCACAGGAATAGAGGAATTTTTGACGCCTGCTTCAAAGCTAGCTTTAGAGCAAGGGGCGGCTGACGGCTCTGAGCATTTGCTGCTTGATGAATATGTTAAAAAAGCTTCACCGCACTGTCCTTTTTGTTGAGGTTTCGGCGGGACAGGAAAATAGCTGCGCCGAGTATTGGCTACAAGCAAGCCCAATCGCATACCAAATTTTGACCGAGCCAGACGGCGATCGGGCGCTAGAGCGATGCCAGCAGCAGCGGATTGATGCCGTCATTTTAAGGTTAGCGGCCCATGCTCTCAGTCTTGAGGCCATCAGCCAGCTTCAGCAGCTTGGCGATCGCTGTCCGCCCATCGTGGTGATTGATCAGGGGGCGGGCGCGGTAGAGACGGCGGTGCAGGCTCTCAAGGCGGGGGCGACCGACTATTTAGCTGCCGACAAAGTGACGCCTGAGCGCCTACAGCGATCGCTGCAAATGGCAATTGAGGCCGTGGCTCAGCAGCGAGCTGAACGCTGGAGCCAAGAGCAGTTCTATGCCCTAGTCGAGAACATGGTAGACTGCTGCGGCATTTTTTCGGCTATCCGCGATCGCAGCGGTCAGATCACAGATTTTCGCATTGACTATCTCAACCGGGCCGCCTGGGAAGCCAATCAAATGCCCAGGTCAGCCCAGGTGGGCCAGAATCTCTGCGAGCTGCTGCCTGCCCATCGCACTTCGGGTTTATTTGCCGCTTACTGTCAGGTGGTCGAAACTGGAGAACCCTTGATCAAAGATTCGCTGGTCTACGACGACTTTTTTGGCCAGCAGCGCCTAGTCCGGGCCTTTGATTTACGGGCGGCCAAGCTGCGAGATGGCTTTGTCGCCTCCTGGCGCGACATTACCGCACGCAAGCACCTAGAACTGAATCTCAGTCAAACGGCTGCTAGCCTCCAGCAAGAGCAAAGCCGACTGCAGCAGCTCATTCAGCAGGCTCCCATTGGCATTGGTATTGGCACAGCTAGCGGTGAAGTGAAGGTGATCAACGATGCCATGCTGGAGCTGCATGGCTATACGCGAGCCGAATTTGAGCAAAACGGCATGAACTGGCGTGACTTTACGCCCCCGGAGCTGATGGAGAGCACGCAGCAGGCAATGGATCAGCTCCGGCAAGAAGAGGCCATCGTTGCTGAAGAAAAAGAAATTCTGCGCCGCGATGGGACGCGCGTGCCGATTTGGATCAGTGCTGTGCGGTGGCTGGGCCATCCGGATGAGCACGTCGCGTTTGCTATTGATATCCGCGATCGCAAACAAATCGAAACCTCCCTGCTTCAGAGCGAAGCCTACTTCCGCCAGCTAGCAGACAGCGCTCCCATGATGATCTGGGTAACAGATGCCACTGGCTATTGCACCTACCTGAGTCAAGGCTGGTACGCCTTTACCGGCCAGACTGAGGCCACCGGCTTGGGCTTTGGCTGGCTGACAGCCGTACATCCAGAAGATCGGGAGCTGGCGGAAAAGCTTTTCCGCGATGCGAATAAGCAAAATGAGTCTTTTCGGCTGGAGTACCGCCTGCGCCATCAGGACGGTGAATATCGCTGGACAATTGATGCGGCCAGTCCTCGGTTCAGCCAGGAGGGCGAGTTTCAGGGCTACATTGGCTCAGTGGTTGACATTAGCGATCGCAAACAGAGCGAAGTGGCACTGAAGGAGAGCGAGGAGCGTTTTCGGACGCTAGCCGACAATATTTCCCAGTTCACCTGGATGGCGAATGAGTCGGGCTGGATTTTTTGGTACAACCGGCGCTGGTTCGACTACACCGGCACAACCTTAGCGGAAATGCAGGGCTGGGGCTGGCAGCAGGTGCACCATCCTGACTATGTGGAAGAGGTCACCGCCAAGTTTCGTCGACACGTTGAGTCAGGAGAAGCCTGGGAGGATACATTTCCGCTTAGGGGCAAAGACGGTCAGTACCGCTGGTTTCTCTCGCGGGCCGTTCCTATCTGCGATGAGCAAGGCCGAGTCCTGCGCTGGTTTGGCACCAACACTGATGTCACCGATCTAAGGCAGGCGGAAATGGACCTGCAGCAGACCTCCGAGCGGCTCAAAATTACGCTAAGAAGTGCGCCTATTACTCTGTTTAATCAGGATCTCGACCTGCGCTACACCTGGATTTACAATCCCACCCATCGCTATGCCACCCCAGAAGTAATGGGGCAACAAGATGCCGATTTGGTGTCGCCTCAAAGTGCGGCTTATCTCACCGAGCTGAAGCGACGGGTGATTAAAACCGGAGAGAGTCTGCGAGAAGAGGTGGAAGTTGTCAGAGGGAAGCAAATTGCCTACTATGACCTGACGGTAGATCCCCTGCGAGACGAGAACAATGCGATTATTGGCATTACGGGGGCCGCCGTTGATATTAGCCAGAAAACGCAGCTCGCCGCCGCAGGCCAACAGGCTCAAGTCAAACTGCAGCAGAGCGAAGATCGCCTGCGGATGGCGGTTGAGGCGGCTCGATTGGGCACCTGGGACTGGAACCTGGTAACGGACGAGCTAATCTGGGATGCAGGCTGCAAGGCTATGTTTGGTTTGCCTGCCGATGCCGAAGTAAACATTGAGATTTACTATCACGGCCTGCACCCTGAAGATCGCGATCGCATGGAGCAGATTGTGCAGTGGGCGCTCAATCCAGACAGCAAGGGAGACTTTGATGCGGAGTATCGGGTCATTGGCGTTCAAGATCAGGTAGAGCGCTGGATAGCGGCGAAAGGACAGGTTTATTTCGATGCTGCGGGGACGCCGCAGCGCTTCACTGGCATCGTCCTTGATATTACTGAGCAAAAGCAGGCCGAGGCTGAGCGAGAGCAGATGCTGCAGCGAGAACAGGCGGCGCGGGAAGAAGCTGAACGCGCTAACCGGATCAAAGACGAGTTTTTAGCGGTGCTGTCCCATGAGCTGCGATCGCCGCTCAATCCCATCCTAGGCTGGACTCACCTGCTCCAGACTCGTAAGCTAGACGAAGCCAAGACCGCTAAAGCCCTCGAAACGATTGAGCGCAACACCAAGCTCCAGACTCAGCTCATCGACGATCTGCTAGACATTGCTAAGATTTTGCGCGGTAAGCTCAGCCTGACCATAGCCGCTGTCAACCTAGCACCTGTCATCGAGGCGGCAATTGAAACGCTGATGGCAGCAGCCCTGGCCAAAACCATTACTATCAAGACGGTTTTACCGGATATTGGCCCAGTGGCCGGAGATGCAGGCCGACTACAGCAGATTGTTTGGAACCTACTCTCTAACGCCATCAAGTTTACGCCGCGTCAGGGGCAAGTGGATATCTTATTGGAGGTGGTCGATAATCAGGCTCAAATTACGGTACGCGATACAGGCAAGGGCATCAGCCACGATTTCTTGCCCTACATTTTTGAATCTTTCCGCCAAGAAGATTTTTCTATCACGCGGCAGTATGGCGGTTTAGGATTGGGACTGGCTATTGTTCGTCAGCTAGTTGAAGCGCATGGCGGCACGATTTCTGCGAGCAGCCCAGGCCTAGATCTGGGAGCCACTTTTACCGTTCGTTTACCTCTGCCCGCAGACATGGTTGATCAATTTCAGGCTGATTCGGCTCCCCCCCAAACAGCGGATTTAACTGGCATTCAGGTGCTAGTCGTTGATGATGAAGCCGACGCCCGCGAACTACTTGTGATGCAGCTAGCCCAGTATGGAGCCGAGGTGAAGATTGTCTCCTCAGCGGTTGAGGCCATCGAGAGCTTACAGACAATTCGGCCTGACGTACTGGTCAGCGATATTGGCATGCCGGAGGTAGATGGCTATGCCCTGATGCGACAGGTGCGGGCTTTGCCCCCGGAAGCGGGCGGCACTCTACCCGCGATCGCGCTGACGGCCTATGCCCGTGAGGAAGACTTGCAGCAGGCGATCGCCAGCGGCTTTCAGCGCCACATTGCCAAACCGCTGGAGCCTTTAGCGCTGGCCCAGGCGATCGCTGAACTCGTCAGGCGTTCATCCCCCAAAAATTAGGACTGAAGCGATCAAGTTGGTAAGTGAAGTTAAACATGAGTCAATGTGGGTTGGGGTTGAAGAACAAAACCCAGCCCCGCATGGGTTATACCGATTCTCGGTTTTACCGCTACAGATAGACCCCTCCCAACCTCCCCTTGATAAGGGGAGGAGCCGCAGGCGGTGGGGTACCGATTTGTAGCGCTAGTTTGCAAAATTGGTATTACGCGATCGCTTAAGCGCAGCCAGGCCCAACGGGCTTGACCCAGCCTAAAAATAATTAGGTTTGTCTGCTCAGGTCAGGTGCTTGAGCCGAACGCTGCACCGCAGCGCCTCAATTTCTGCCAGATCGGGCAGTCGCGGCCCAATCTGACCCAAGGCACCTACTGAGAAAGCCGTTGCTAGGGTGGCGCAGTCGGCTAGGGTTTCTCCTCGGCTCAGACCCAGAACCATACCCGCGATCATGGCATCTCCCGCCCCCACCGTGCTTTTAATCTCCGGGGCTGGGGCCTGAGCGTGAATTGCCTGATGCTCGTTGATAAATAGCGCTCCGTCTGCTCCCATCGAAACGACAACATGTTGAATACCGGCCCCGACTAGCTGGCGGGCAGCGGTAATAATGGCTGCATGGTTTGTTAGAGTTTCACCCAGGAGGGCTTCTAGCTCAGCAATATTGGGCTTGATCAGATCCGGCTGGGTCGGCAGCGCCTGACGCAGGGCCTCGCCGCTGGTGTCTAGGACGACGGCTTTGTTCTGCGATTTGAGAGTCGCAATCAGGTCGTGATAGGTGGTAGTCGGCAGGCCAGCAGGCAAACTGCCAGCAAAGACAAACCAGTCATGAGTCAGAGCCAGCTTTTGCAGGACACTTTGCACCTGCTGCAGTCCGGCTCGATCAACGACCAGCCCTGGAAAGTTAACGTCGGTAATTTGACCTTGGGCCTCGTCCACCAGCTTGATGTTGACGCGGGTTTTGCCAGGGAGCCGAATAAAGTGATCTTGTAGCTCTTTGCGGGCAAATAGCTGCTCGAATAGCTCCAAATTTTCCGCGCCTAGACAGCCCGTGACGCTGACTGACGCCCCCGCTTCAGCCAAAAAGGAGGCGACATTGACTCCTTTACCTCCCGCATCGGCCTGCGCCCAGGTGACCCGGTTGACGGCATCAAGCTGGAAACTGGGCACCCCTGCCGTATGATCGATCGCCGGGTTAAGGGTGACTGTGACAATGCGATCGCTCATAGGGCGCGCACCTCAAACGAATCATATTTGTTCTTCAATCGGTTTATCAATTGTGAGTTGACCAAAACAAAAAAGTGACTCAAACAGCTAAATCAATTCCTGGGCGATCGCTACGAATATTCCTAACTTTATTGTTGAAGCCTAAAGAAAAAATCAATTTTTATTTTTGAAAAACTTCATACTTCGCTTAACAGTTTGTATTAAAAAGCTCATCTATTCTCAGTGGATAAAAAGTTAAGAAGGTGTGCCATCAGTAGAGGTGTCGCGTTAGGCTGTTGAAGGATTCTAAAAGAATTAGGATTCAGCGACAATGATTTTCTGCTGCAGCCGCATATAGCCTAAATATAGGCTGAGTCATTCGCTAGAAAATTTGCTCAATCCAAAAATATGCCTTGTGACAGATGCAGATATAGATGGCAACAAGCGATCGCAAAACTGAGGGTTTGGGAGTCACTTACTAATAAATTTACTAATAAATTGTTGAATTAGCTATTGAATCAGCTGGGTAAAGGTTGAATGGGCTTTGAACTGATAAATAGAAGTTATATAAATTATGGAATCTAAGTTAATTGATTGATATTTATTCATAGTTAGGAAAGCGAAGTTAGAACAGCAAAAAATAACTGAATTGCTATTTTTTAGAGAGATAAATCATGGATCAAGCAGACTATATTTTATGGTTTGACACTGTCAACAATCAGGACGTGGAGCGGGTTGGCGGTAAAAATGCCTCTTTGGGGGAGCTGGTCAGCCAGCTAAAATCTCAGGATATCCGCGTGCCGGATGGGTTTGCCCTCACGGCGACCGCCTACCGCGCCTTTGTGGCCGCCAATGACCTAGAGGGGCAAATCCGCGATCAGCTGCAGGCTTTTGCCCAAGAAAAGCAGTCTTTAGCCAAAACGGGTAAAGCCATCCGG
This sequence comes from Sphaerothrix gracilis Ecp01, assembly GCF_030405905.1. Classification (NCBI taxonomy): domain Bacteria; kingdom Bacillati; phylum Cyanobacteriota; class Cyanophyceae; order Nodosilineales; family Nodosilineaceae; genus Sphaerothrix; species Sphaerothrix gracilis. Next base: position 15,485 of record NZ_JASATW010000023.1, on the reverse strand, counting down.
CGATTGTTTCACAACGCCGAGTTTCCTGAAGACCTAGAAGCCAATATTCGCCAGGCTTATCAGGAACTCAGCCGCCGCTATCAGGTCGATGAAGTGGACACCGCCGTCCGCAGCAGCGCCACTGCCGAAGATCTGCCCGATGCCAGCTTTGCCGGACAGCAAGAATCTTTCTTAAACGTGACTGGCGAAACGGAAGTGCTCAATGCCTGCCGTCGCTGCTACGCCTCTCTCTTTACCAACCGGGCCATCAGCTACCGGGTAGAGAAGGGCTTTGACCACATGGAAGTCGCCCTGTCGGTGGGGGTGCAGAAAATGGTGCGATCGGACAAAGCCTGTGCCGGGGTGATGTTCTCAATTGACACCGAAACCGGATTTCCCCATACGGTACTGCTGACCGGGTCGTGGGGGCTGGGGGAAGCGGTGGTGCAGGGGTCGGTGACCCCCGATCAGTTCACCATCTTCAAGCCGCTGCTGAAAGAGGGATTCCGGCCCATCGTGGAAAAGACCAAGGGCACCAAGGCCAAAAAGATAATTTATACCGACGACAATAGCAAAGACACGATTAAGACCGTCGATACCTCCGGCAAAGAGCGTCAAGCCTTTGTGCTCAACGACGACGAAATTTTGCAGCTAGCCCGGTGGGCGGTGCTGATTGAAAATCACTATGGCTGTCCGATGGACATGGAATGGGCCAAAGATGGCAATAGCGGGGAGCTGTTTATTGTGCAGGCCCGCCCGGAAACGGTGCAGTCCCAGCGGACAGCCGGAATGCTCAAGACCTACAAGCTCAAGGAGCGGCCTGAACCAATTTTGACCGGGCTGAGTATTGGGGACGCGATCGCGGCGGGTAAAGTCTGCCGCGTCCTCAGCACCCAGGACATCGATCAGGTTGAAGACGGCAGCATCCTAGTCACCGAAATGACCGACCCGGACTGGGTGCCGGTGATGAAGCGGGTGGCGGGCATCGTTACCGACTACGGCGGCCGCACCTGTCACGCGGCTATTGTCAGCCGGGAGCTGGGGATTCCGGCGATTGTGGGCACCGGAGACGGCAGCCGCACCCTCCAGAGTGACCAAGAAGTAACGATTTCCTGTGCTGAAGGGGATCAGGGCAATATCTACGAAGGTCAGCTCGAATTTGAGGCGGTGGACGTGGATCTCAACGATGTCCCCAGCACTCGCACCCAAATCATGATGAATATCGCCAGCCCGTCTGCCGCCTTCAACTGGTGGCAGCTCCCAGCAGAGGGCATTGGCCTAGCCCGGATGGAGTTTGTGATCAACAACCTGGTGAAAATTCACCCAATGGCGCTGGTCAACTACGACCACCTGGAAGACCGGGATGCCTGGAAGACAATCCGCGACATGACTAAGGGCTACAGCGATAAGCGCGAATATTTTGTCGATATTCTCTCCCACGGCATCGGCAAAATCGCCGCTTCTCAGCATCCCCATCCCGTCATTGTGCGGCTGAGCGATTTCAAGACCAATGAGTACGCCGATCTAATTGGCGGGCGGGAGTTTGAGCACGAAGAAGCGAACCCAATGCTGGGCTTTCGCGGGGCGGCCAGGTATTACAGCGATCGCTACAAAGCAGGCTTTGCCCTAGAATGTCAGGCCCTCAAGCGGGTGCGGGAAGTCATGGGCTTTGACAACGTGATTGTCATGGTGCCCTTCTGCCGTAAGATCTCTGAGGCCGATCGGGTGCTGCAGGTGCTGGCAGAAAACGGCCTCAAACAGGGCGAGCACAATTTGCAGATCTACGTCATGTGCGAAATTCCCTCAAACGTGCTGCTGGCCGATCAGTTTGCCGAACGCTTTGACGGCTTTTCCATTGGCTCCAATGACCTGACCCAGCTCGTGTTAGGCGTCGATCGCGACTCTAGCGACCTAGCCGAGCTGTTTGATGAAACTGATGAAGCCGTGCAGCTTGCCATTACCCAGGTGATTGAAGCGGCTCATCGGCACAACCGCAAGGTAGGCATCTGCGGTCAGGGTCCCAGCGATAAGCCTGAATTTGCTGCTTTTCTGGTGAAAGCGGGAATTGACTCTATGTCTCTCAATCCAGATAGCGTGGTACAGGTGAAGCGGCTGGTAGCCGATAAAGAAGCCAGCGGCTAATGAGCTGTTCCCGATTTTTAGAGGGCATAGGGCTTGGTTCAGGCAGTAGATGTCTGATCAGGCCCGGCGGAGCTAATAGGCCAATTTTAGGATTCGCTGCCAGGCTACAGGTGATACAAGAGAAAGTAAACCCAGCTTCAAAATACGCATGACTCTTGGCATCTGGATCCTTGGCGATCAGCTCTGGCCGGATCAGGCGGCTTTACACAGCCGTCAAGACCGCCGCTCAGAAACTCCGGTCATTCTCATCGAGTCGCGGCGTCACGTGCAGACGCGGCGCTACCACGCTCAAAAGCTGATTTTAGTTTGGTCGGCAATGCGCCACTTTGCCGCTGCGCTGCGGCAAGCCGGTTGGCCCGTCACTTACGAAATCGCTGACGATTTTGCAATGCCTCTGCAGCAGTGGATAAAAGCTAACAACATCACCACGCTGCAGCTAATGGAGCCGAGCGATCGCCCCTTTGCCCAGTATCTCGATGCCCTAGAGCTGCCCTGTTCCCTAGAGCGCCTGCCCAACAACCTGTTTCTCTGGCCGGTGGCGGACTTTCAGCAGTGGGCAGAAAAGCGCAAAAGCCTGCTAATGGAGAGCTTTTACCGGGAAGGTCGCCAGCGCTTAGATGTGCTGATGGAGGGTAAAGATCCCGTTGGCGGCCAGTGGAACTTTGACAAAGCCAATCGCCAGCCGCCCAAAGGCGACATCCAGCCGCCTGCGCCCCTCTGGTTCGAGCCAGATCAGATCACCCTAGAGGTGATTGAAACTGTCGAAAACCTAGACACTCCCACCTTTGGCGCTGCCAAACCGTTTCGCTGGGGCGTGACCCGGCAGCAGGCCCAGCAGGTATTGGCCTACTTTCTCACAGAGCGGCTGGCAACCTTTGGTCCCTATCAGGATGCGATGGTCACTGGGGAAGAAACTCTGTGGCACGCTATGCTGTCGCCTTACTTGAACCTAGGGCTGCTGCATCCCTTGGAAGTGATAGAGGCGGTAGAGCAGGCTTTTTATGATGACTCAGACCTGCCGCTCAACAGCGTTGAGGGTTTAATTCGCCAAATCTTAGGCTGGCGGGAATACATGCGCGGCATTTATCATCACGTTCCAGCCGACTATCCTCAGCGCAACTGGTTTGAGCATCAGCAGCCACTGCCCGAATTTTTCTGGACTGCCGACACGCCCATGAACTGCCTGCATCAAAGTCTCGACCAGGTGCGGCGGACGGGCTATGCCCATCACATTCAGCGCCTGATGATTCTCAGCAACTTTGCTCTGATTGCCGGACTGTCGCCTCAGGCCGTGGAAGACTGGTTTCACGCCGCTTTCGTGGATGCTTACGACTGGGTGATGCAGACCAATGTGATTGGCATGGGCCTCTTTGCCGACGGCGGCGTATTAGCCTCTAAACCCTATGCTGCCTCTGCTAACTACGTCAACCGCATGAGCGACTACTGCAAGGGCTGTCAGTACAATCACCGCGATCGCACTGGCGATAACGCCTGTCCGTTTAACTTCTTTTACTGGGACTTTATGGCGCGTCACCGCGATAAGCTCAAATCTCAAGGCCGGATGAACTTTCTGCTAGCCCATCTCGACAAGATGGCCCCAGCGGAGCTAGCCGAGATCCGGCAGCGGGCCAAGGAGTGGTGGCAAGAGCAGGGGGAATGAGGCGATCGGAGGACACGTGCTCCCTTGTCTCATCTCGCTGCCGCCTCGGTACCATAGAAATAGATCCGCTCCCTGGGAGACACGCCATGACTGAAACGACTGAACCGTTACGACAGAGCCAGCTTTTAGGCCGTTTAGTGATTGACTATGACACGACTGAGGAAGTGGGCCATGTCGATCGCCTGTTGGTCAACCCCAAGTCGCACCAGGTAGAGGGACTCGTGAGCAAGTCAGGCTTTCTAGGGCGTAACAAGCAGACGATCGCCTGGGTACAGATGCAGACCATTGGCAAAGACAGCGTCTTGGTGCGGCTGCAGGGGAGCGCCGGCACAGACCTTGCCGAGGCCCAGCCGATGATGGGGCTAGAGGTGTGGAGCGATGCGGGCGATCGCGTGGGACATCTGGTGGATTACTGCATTGATCCAGAATCAGGGGCGATCGCCGCCTACTGGTTCACTAAGGAAGGGCTGCAAAGTATTACTGAAGGGGTCTATAGTCTCAGTCCTAGCAGCATCGTCAGTGCCGGACGCAAACGGGTGATGGTGACAGATCAGGCCGTGGCCGCAGCGGTACAGGTGACTGAAGGGCTAGAGCATCACGCCGGGGAAGCGGCTGACTTTTTCCGGCAGGATTACCATCAAACCCAGCAGGACTGGCATTCAGCGGTAGAAAATACCCAGGCGATCGCAGATCAGGTGCAAAGCCGCACTCAGCAGCTAGCTGAAAAGGCTAAGGAGCGCTTCAGCGGCACCCAGAGTCAGTTTCAGGAAAAGACGCAGGAGCTGAGCGGTCGCTTTCAGAAAACGTTTTCCCAGTTCAAAGATCGGTGGCAGCCAGGCAATGAGCCGCGCGATCGCAGACTGGACAAAACCGATGCGGACAAAACGATCGACATCACCCCGCTAGAAACCTGGCCGGAGGACGAAGAGGACGAAGATCGCACAGAACTGCTCTGAGCTAGAAAATAGGCAAGGCAAGACGAACGGTAGCCTTTTGAGTTCTAGGTTTGGGTTCAACGCTGCCAAAGCCGGATGTGGGCTGCGGCGATTTCAGGTCTTGTCAATCGTCAGCCCTTGGGGGTCAATAGGGAAAGGGCTTTTCCCCTTTCTGTTTCTACTGAGCAAGAATCTATGCCCCGTGTTTGGCGTTTTGTCGTTTTAGTCAGCTGTATTTTGTGCTTGAGCGCCTGTAGCTTTTGGCAAGAAGGCCCAACAAAAGCTGTTGTGCAGCAGGCGATCGCCCTGCAGGCTCAGCAAATTCAGCAGAATTTATTGCAGCAGCTGGCGCCCCGGCAGACTGAGCTGCCTAAAATTAAAATCAGCGATGTCAGTATCGATCGCCGTCAGGTAGTGCGCCTCTCGCAAACCTCGGCCTATCAGGTAAACGGCACCTACAGCGCCAAAGTTGAGTTTCCCAACCGAACCCTGACGGAGCAAGACAGCCCCTTTGAAGTCTATCTCCAGCGCCAGCCTGACAGCGAAGCCTGGGTTCTGATCCGTCCTGAATAAACGCGCCCTCCGCTCAGCAAGGGCTAAAAGAAACTGCCGCTGCCTCACGTGAAGAGACAGGCGACAGTCAGCGACTAGAGGCTTAACTTAGCCGACACCGCTTAGTCAAGATCACCTTCACCTCATTGGGGCGATCGGTGGGCATGGGCTGGCTCCAGGCAGTGGCTTCGGCGTAGCCCAGCACGTGCAGGCGGTGGATCTCTAGCCGGATGCAGGGCCAGGGGCCATACATGAGAATGCGCACCTGATCGCCAGAGTCGGCTGACTCATGCACGGGCGGGGCGATCGCGCAGGACGGGCGATCGCTGACATGATTTTCTTGAAACATGATTTTTTCCTTTTTTGGGTTTGAGTCTGGGAGGGAAAGGCGGAAGCAGATGAAGGATGAAGGCAGAACGATGAAATGAAAGGCCCTCGGCCTCTATCACCCCACCGCTTAATTTCTGCCCTTTGCCTTCTAACTTCTGCCTTTTCTTCTGCCTTTCCCTTAATCCCAGAACCCAAAAACATAGCCACCCCACAAGATTGCAGCGCAAAGTAGGGTGGCTAAGGGTAAAATCACCCCTAGACCGTCCCGAACTGCGTCCCAGTTTGGGGGGTTTAGGCTCCTGTTGGTGTTTGCTCCACCTTCAGGGGCCGCTAGGTTTTTGAGTCTGTGTGAACAAGCTGCAACGTTTGGACTGCTACAGCTTAATGAGCAAGTTTAGAATATTGGGCGATCGGCGTCAATAGAAAATGTCTTAGCGCCTGACACATTCTGTTTTTAGCCGATCTTTGTGTTTGCGTAAGTTGGCGCTGAGTCTGCGAAACCTAACGCAGCTGACTTGCAAGCAATTAATAAATTATTGATGAACAACCTTAGACACGTTTGGCTCTAGATCAGGAAATAATTATGCTGAATCATTCCACCTATTTACCCGTATGGAGATCTTAGGTGGACATAATTCCATCTATCCACCCAAAACAGGATCTTAGGCAGAAGTATTTCCACCTATTTACCCGTATAGGGATCTTAGGTGGAAACTTTCCCTCTAATTAAGAGTTATGCCGCTGAGTTTTCGGTGAGGACGCAACCGCAAAGTCAGCGGTTAGCATTCAGCGTTAGTTCACCGGAAAGTTGTTGGTGAGGAAAACTCGCTGGTCTTTGCGACATGCCAACATGGTTTATTGAGGGCAAAGCTATGATGGTGAAAACAATCTTCACAAAAACTTTGCTAGAGGCAATTCATGATTGAGGGGCAGTGGTATAACGTTACTCGCATGGTTCATTTAATAGGTGGACTGAGAGCCGCTAACAAGCCAGGATCAGAAGTCGTTATTCCTCTTGGTAGCAACGATCCTATACCAACTTTTTCAATAGATAGGTATCACGATTTACCGTGGGCTTTAATCTCGTTAGGATTCAAGATTGTTGGAATTGACTACTATGAAACCTCTCAACAAGCACAGGGATACTACCCACCCACGTGGTATCCATTCCACGCAAATCAAGAAAACAAAGATACCTCTCTTAATGCAGAGAATAAGTGGAGTTGGTTAGCTAATGCTGCTTTCAAGGCAGAAAAGATTGAATTAATGGATATTTGTAGTCGAATTGTTTTTGAAATGAGAGCTTGTAATTTAAGGCTTCGGCAATTATCGGAGGCATATAACGTTGAGCTTTGGTCTTTGTGCGAACAGCAGCAGTTTTCCCCTGGTAAGATTGAAACATTAAATTCATTTTCTATCTATTTAGAAACTCATGATCTTCTGAGAGAGTTATGCACTCTTCGGGATTATTTGGCAGAGTTTATTGCGAATTTTGTACTCAAAATCTCTCTCAACACAGGCGATCGAATTCGATCGATGACTTCCTTGAGAAAACAGATAGTTAAAGCCAAAATCACGGATAATTCCATAGCTTCTGAACTTTGTGAAATAACCAATGAAGGTGAAGACGGTTGGTTGGCTAAGCTGTCTGCTTACCGAGATTTAGTTGTTCACTATGTACCTTTAGGACAAGCAACAAGAAAGGAATTTGTTGTCAGACGGTTTCTTCCTAATAGAAACTTAGGAAACCTGCCTTCAATCTATTTTCCAATTCCGTCTAATCCATTCTCAATTAAGCAAGTTCGCTCGAAAGGCTCTCCATTTGAAACCGTGTCTGAGTGGATTGAGGCTTCTAAACAAGATGATGATTCTGCCCCTGATGCTCTTGAATATTGTTTGTACTCTGTTGGGAACATGATGTCTTTAGCTTGCAGAATTGCCAAAGAAGCACCGATCTCTCCTGAGATGCCAACTTTTGTTAAGGGGGTGGACATTGAGGAGGTTGTGTAGTGAAATTTCAGGCTTTAAGCAGTCGCGGCATAACAAGCCCGTTGCACACCGACCGTACAAAGTTCTCTTCGTTGAGTTCGAGAGGTTGCTAGCGGCGGGTGAACGGGGTCGTTAGCTGTCTCTGTCCTACTCTGTTGCACACTTGCTATTTCCTGGAGATTTCATGGTCATACACTTCAAGCTTACAGATGAAGAAATGCAAGAAGTTTACAGAATCTCTGCAAGTTGCACTGAAAGTGTAGAAAGGCTATACCAACACCTAGAAATGCTGACATGGGGAGATGGACTCTTAGAATTTAGAATGCAAGCAGGTGTCGGGCTATTGCCCTGGATGGAGCAACTTCAGGAATTAAGTGATCGCGTTAATCTTCGACTTCAAAAGTCGGGTGTCTCGGTAGGCCCTAGCTTAGAATTATATAAAGAGTGGTTGACTAGGCAAAATACGCCCGAAATATAAAAACAGCCAAAGTATATTTTCTTGAAATGGCAGAATATCTCTTTTCAGAATTTAAAAATAAAGAGTTTGATTTGCTTCATCAGGCAATGTCGGAAATACTCGATATTCCTAAAGAAAAATATATAACCATGTATGACACCATGAGACAGGAGTTTAATCTTGAAGACTATCCTCCTGAAATCAGGCTCCCCCGAACTATATTTCGTTCCAATGATCTGGATTTTCAGGAACGCTACAGCGAAGCTCTCGTAGTCGGGGTTGATATCCCCAGTTTGCTTGAAAAGAACGATAATTGTTCCAATAAAAAGACAATTACTGTTTTAGGTCAAGATCCTTTGCGAAAAAGTAAAAAGAGGATAGAAGATATTGGAATTGCAACACCATATGCGATGCATTTGAAGATTTGCCGGGAAAAACTACGTAATACAAGGCTCTATTTCGATTTGATTAAGGTTTTGTTGGATGAGGGGTATAGAGTTTATCTTACAGATATCTTTAAAGTCTGGGTTAGTGAAGCTGATGAAGATAAGGCGATTCCTCTAAGCAGGAAAGATTATCCGCGATTTGCAGATGTTTTAAGAACTGAGTTAGAAATTTTCAAGTCCCCTGTCGTCATTACATGGGGAAAAGTTGCCAGTAGAACACTCGGGTCACTCAAGTTGAATGTTAATTATCTAGAATTTCCTCATCCTAGTGGTGCCAACAATGGTAAGTGGCGTGAACTGATGGGACAACCAGCAACGCGGGAAAATCGCATTAGTTTTTGGAAGCAAAAAATCGGTGATGTTTTAATGGATTCATAAGTGGCTTATCGATATGCCAGCTAACAACCCCGGTGCAGCGGATTGAAGAATACTGCTGGTGCTGAGTTGAAGATTATTGCAACCGCTGACCGGGAACGTTGTCTCTGAAAGCGGATTGACTCGGAGCTTCTTGTGAATTCATGAAGGTTTCGATAACTGCTGAGCAAGAACGTTAAGTTGGCTCCGCTCACAGATCTTGCAGTCGTCTTCACAGACAATCAATTGTGGCGGTTGCTCAAAAGTTGGCTCATGGTGGTGACATCAATTAGACAGTACGATTGCCCATCGCAGTAGATTGGGGTTGAGGTACGAAACCCAACAGCAAAGCCCTTTCTGCTCCCAGTTCACCTTGTCCGAAAATATTATTTCCCTTCCAAGCCCGTTGGCTAGCTTCGAGGACAGCTGAGCGAATTGTCTTAGGCGGGCGAGGCCCGCCCCAGCGTGAATTTCTTAAGCGATCGCCAGTTCAGGCTGGTTCAAGGCCGGTACCCGTCGCCCAACTGCTGCCGCAATCGGTCGTAGGCTGTGCACCAGCGCCACCATCTCTTCCAGAGACAGGGCCTGACGCGCATCAGAAACCGACTTCTCTGGCTCAGGATGGCACTCAATAATTAGGCCATCTGCGCCAGCGGCGATCGCCGCTTTAGCCAAGTTCGGCACCAGCTCGCGCTTCCCAGCGGCATGGCTAGGATCGACAATCACAGGCAAATGGGTCATCTGCTTCAGCCCTACCACCGCACCCAAATCTAGGACATTGCGGGTGTAGTTATCGAAGCTGCGAATTCCCCGCTCGCACAGCATGACATGGGGATTGCCGTGACTGACAATGTACTCAGCTGCCATCACAAACTCCTCCACGGTCGCTGCCAGCCCCCGCTTCAGGAGAATAGGCTGCTGAACTGCGCCCAATGCCTTCAGCAGATCGAAGTTTTGCATATTGCGGCTACCCACCTGCAAGACATCCGCGTGAGCTGCAACCGCCTCAATCTGGGCGATCGCCATTACCTCAGTCACCACGGGTATCTGAAAGCGCCGCCGCACATCGTCCAAAATAGTCAGCCCCGCCTCTCCCATCCCTTGAAACGAATAGGGGGAAGTGCGGGGCTTGAAAACGCCGCCTCTCAGCGCCTGCACTGGGCCTAAGGCCAGTCGGGTTGCCACCTGCTCCATCTGTTCTAAGCTCTCAACCGTGCAGGGTCCCCCCACAATGAGCAGTTCATCACCGCCCACGGTGACGCCATTGGGCAGCTCAATTAGGCTTTGGTGAGCAATATGAGATTTAGCGATCAGTTTTGCGTCTTTCATGAAAATCCTTGAAGTTGGGTGATGAACAGAAATAAGAGCGTTAAAAACCCCGAAGCCTGTAGCAGCTCCGGGGTCAAAAAAGCGCACATGGCGTTTTTACCCGGAGCGGCTCCCGGTGTAAAAGTAGCTAAAAAACCAGTTGTGAAGGCTGTAGGTAGTCATAGGACGAGCTGAGCTAATTAGATCCTAATAAAGCAAAAACCGCAGAGGCAGCTCTGCGGTTCACAAGAAGGCATACGACGATGTGGCGTCACCCCTCGTGAACCTCCGTAAAAAACCAAAAATAAAATCGGCGAGCAGCTTTTAGCATCGGAAAAACTCTTTAGATGATTTCAAAGTAACAGGGGATTCTCTTCAACGTCAACTACCCGCTAGGGGAATAGGTCGCTATTAGCCACACCCGCTTCATCAAAATTAAATATAGATTTACCGAATCTTGCAAAACATCCGGAAAACTTCTTTCTATCTTGAAGAAGATTTTCGGTATCAGAATGTACCTAATGGGACTTGATAAAATACAAAGCTTAGAGAGCTAACCCAACTGGGTGAAATTACTGAAATAACCTCAGGGTTGAAAAACCGTCATCGCATCTAAATCGTCTGTTGCTCACTCAAAGGAATCGACAAACTGTGGAAAGTCTTGTCTCGACCTTGGAACCCTCTGCGATCGCTTTTCCAACTCATCCGTTAGAGCTATCACCTAGTCCAAATCAGCATCTTGTCTTTATTGATGCCGCTGTTGAGCAGTATGAACAGCTAGTTGCAGGCGCGGCAGCAACCACCGAAGTTGTTTTGCTCACAGCCGAGCGCGACAGCCTTGCCCAAATTAGCGAAGTTCTGCGCGATCGCCAAAATGTGGCCAGCCTGCACATCGTTTCTCATGGTCAGGCCGGTAGCCTCTCGCTGGGAAATGCCGATATTGATCTCAATGCCCTATCCCGATATGGCGATCAGCTAGCAGGCTGGGCCAGCGCCCTGACCGACACAGCCGATATTCTGCTCTATGGCTGCGACGTAGCCCAAGGCGCAGCCGGACAGGCATTTGTGCAGCAGCTGAGCCACCTGACCGGCGCTGATGTAGCGGCCTCTACAGATCTGACTGGCAGCGCGGCTTTAGGCGGAGACTGGACTTTAGAGACAACCACAGGCCATATCGAAGCGGCGATCGCCTTTACCAGTGCAATGCGGCAAACCTACGCTGGCAGCTTCAGCAGCGTCTCTACTGAAGCCCTCGTAGCCCATCTCACCTTTGATGAAACCAGCGGCACTCAGGCAGCTGACACCTCCCCCAACGGCGCTAGCAACGCCGGTACATTAGTGAATGGCGCTAGCTTTGTAAACAGCAATACGCCACTGGCCGGAGCGATCGCTCTCGATGGCATCAATGATTATGTAGACATTGCTAACTCTAGCGATATCAACTTGGGCAGCCATCCCCAGCGCACCATCTCTACCTGGTTCAAAGTCAACGACAAATCTATCGCCAGCCAAAAGCAGGTAATTTACGAAGAGGGCGGTGGCGCTCGCGGCCTCAATATTTATGTGCATGACAACCAGCTTTATGTCGGCGGCTGGAATGAAAACGAGAGCAACTGGGCAGGTACTTACCTATCTACAGATGCAATTAGCAATGACACCTGGCACCACGTCACCCTGGTCTTAGACGCGGCTGCCGATGTCACAAACGTGCAGCCAGGAGCCTTCAAGGCTTACTTGGACGGAACCCTCTTTGGGGAGGGAGAAGGCTCACAGCTCTGGCAGCGAGCCGGGCTGATTGGGGTCGGCTCTGTTAACAACGCCACCCAGTTCCACAGTGGGGATGTCGGCGGAACAGCCGTCAATAGCTTTGCCGGAGAAATTGCCGACCTCCGCATTTACAATCGAGTGCTTGACGAGTCTGAAATAGACACCCTTGCCCTGGCCGCTACGCCACCGACAGTGCCAACGCCGCCGCCAACGCCGCCGCCAACGCCACCAGCCGATATTCCTCCGGCGGTCATGCAGCTTAAATTTGACGAGACTACGGGCACTCAGGCCAGCGATACATCAACCAGCGGCCTAGACAATTCCGGCACGCTGCGTAATGGTGCCATTTTTGTCGATACAGGTACTTCTCTAGCCGGAGCTGTTGATTTAGATGGCATTGATGATTATGTGGCGGTTGCTGACTCGCAGGATATCAACATCGGCAGTTTTGATCAGCGGACAGTTTCAATTTGGTTTCAGGCCGATGATGCCGCCAGCGCCAATCGCAAACAGGTAATTTACGAAGAGGGTGGCGGTACGCGCGGTCTCAATGTTTATCTAGACAGCGGCCAGCTCTACGTCGGTGGCTGGAATATGGCTGAAAGCGGCTGGTCAGGCACATACTTGTCTACGGATAGCATTCAGACGGGTGAATGGCACCATGTGGCTTTGGTATTGGCCTCTGATCCACAATCGAACAGCGTCCAGGCTGACGTGTTCAAAGCCTATCTAGATGGAACCCAGTTTGGTGTGGGGGCAGGATCAAGGCTGTGGTCTCACGGTGATGATATTGGTATTGGGGGTATCAATGGCGGCGCCCGCTTCCACACGGGCACGCTGTCTGGCAGCGGCACCCGTACCTTTGATGGCCGCATTGCCGATGCGCGACTTTTCAACCAGGCCCTAAGTGATACAGAAATTCAGGCGCTAGCTGGACTGCTCGAACCGCCTAGTACCGCGATCGCAGACAATATTGTCTTTCCAGATGACGCCGGCGTAGTCAACGTGCTGTCCTATGGTGCCATTCCCGATGATGGCCTAGACGATACGGCGGCTATTCAACAAGCCCTCAACGAAAATGCCGGTCAAAACTATGTCTTTTATTTTCAGAATGGCGTCTATGACATCAGCAATACGCTGACCCTAGGCGGTTCTGAAAAGCGTGCTATTTTCCAAGGTCAGAGCCAGGCTGGAACTGTACTTCGGCTAATGGATAGCCTTGACCCGGACTTTGCCGGTGCCATTATCCAGAATGGCGGCGTTCAAGGCACAACAGCCGATCGCTTCAACAACGCAGTCCGTAATATGACCCTCAGCATTGGCAGCAATAAGCCGAATGCCAAAGGTCTGCAGTTCTGGGCCAACAATCAGGGAACGGTCAAAGATGTAACAATTCTGTCAGAGGATGGCCAGGGCAATATTGGCTTAGATATGGCCTTTGACGATGCTATCGGGCCGCTATTTGTAGAAGGACTGACCGTAGACGGTTTTGATTACGGTATTATGACCCGCTGGCCCACCGCTAGTCAGACCTTTGAAGATATTACGCTGACCAATCAAAACGTCTACGGCTGGTGGAATACCAGCTCGCAGCGAGTCTTTGCCCGCGACGTCAAAAGCACGAATGCTGTTACCGCCATTCGCAATGATGGCGAGGCCGGTTTTGTGCTGACAGACTCTGTACTGACAGGCATCGGAGCGGCCAGCGACGTGGCGGCGATTGTGACGCAAAAGTCAATGTACGTCAGCAATACGCAAACCTCTGGCTATGAGCTAGCTCTAGATAATGTTGTTACCTACGGTCGAGGCAACCCAGATGTTTTGCCGGGGTATATCGAGGAATATTTGGCTAACGGATCAGGTAAAAATCGTTCTGGCGCTGCTTTTGAGCTGTTTGACTCGCCCGATCGGATGCTGAATCTGCCTGTGCAAGATGCACCCGTTATTCCCTGGGATTCTGACTTTAGCAACTGGAGTAGCCCCCACCTGCATGTGACTGAAGTTAATGGCGTTCCCAGCGGTATTCCTAACGATTTGCTAGACGATACTGCTGCGATTCAGGCGGCGATCGACTCTGGGGCTAGCACGATTTATATCCCTCAGGGCGAATGGGCTTTAGACAGCGCTTTAGAACTGCGAGGCAACGTGGTGCGCTTTATCGGCGTGGGGGCGCTGCTGGAAGCCGGTGCCAATGGCGTTGTTCGCGTAGCAGACGGCACTTCTGAGCCAATTGTGATTGAGCAGCTAGAGGGACTTGGCAGAATAGAACATGCCAGCGATCGCACCTTGATTCTCAATAATCTCAATGGCTTTGCCTATGCACCGGGCATTGATGCGCCGGGAGACGTATTTATCAATGACAGCGTAGGCGCGGCTTCCACCTTCCGTAACCAAAACGTTTGGGCCCGCCAGCTCAACATTGAAGGAGACACGCAGGCAGATCCTAACATTCAAGCCAAAGTGCTCAACGACAACAGCCAAGTTTGGATCCTAGGCTTAAAAACCGAAGATCCCGGCACCGTCATCAAAACCATTAACGGTGGCTCAACTGAGCTGCTCGGTACTTTCCACGCTGGCGGCGGCTTCTCAAATGCCAGCAATCCCCGCTTTGTCACGGTGGATGCCTCTTTCTCTGTGGCGGGCACCTATGGCGGCGGTTTTGAGCTACTGGCTAGCGAGACTCGTAACGGCGTGACTCGGACGACGAGTACGTTTAACCTGGCAGATGCCTATACTGCCTACGCTTTTGGGGATGAGCTGTGGGGGCATTGGAACTTTGAGGGCACGGCCACCGATAGTTCTCCCTATGGTCACGATGGCACCTTAGCCGGTGGGGCCGGATTCTCTAGCGACGCTGCTGCAGGCGGACAGTCTCTAATTTTGGACGGTAGCAGTCAGTCCGTGGAAGTTGCTAATTTTGTTTCGCCGAGTCAGCAAATGACCTTAGCTAGCTGGGTCAAGAGCGATACAGCCACTTGGAATGCTGATAACGTGCTGCTCAACAAAGGAGACGGGTTTAGACTCACTTCTATCGCTGGAACGCAGCGGTTAGAATTTGGCTTTGTGGAAAGCCAGAAGGGCGGTAACTGGCGGACAGTCGAATTCGACTTGTCAACCCTAGCCAACTTTGACCTAACGGCTTGGCATCACTATGCCGCTAGCTACAACAGCAACACGGGTGATCTGCAGCTCTATGTTGACGGCGTTTTACAGGCCAGCACTCGCCTGAGCGATGCTCCTCAGCTCACCCAAGATCTATCACCTCTGCAAATCGGCTATAACCCGGATGCAAACACCTACTTTGCCGGTCAGATTGATGATGTGCGACTTTATGGTCGAGCGCTTGGCAGCAACGAGATTGCCAGTCTAGCAGTCTAGGGACAAGACTTTATCGGAAATAAGAAAGGAATCGGTTGAAGTCACCATATCCTCTCACCGTTCGGGGTCAAGCGGCTTGACCCACTAGACGACCTGGCTTTGCTCGGTGTGTCAGGCGGAAGTTATGCAAGCCGCAGGCAGTCTCCATCACGTCATCGACGTAGTGGTCCAGCCAATTGCGAAAGGGT
>NZ_JASATW010000022.1:0-97957 GCF_030405905.1 Sphaerothrix gracilis Ecp01 | reverse complement strand
CGATCGCTAGCTCAATAAAAAAATTAAATATACGCTTTAATCTCAAAACTTTATAAATCAATCACTTCACCACTGTTATGACGTTTAACGTGGCACAAATACTCATAACATGTCAAATAACGTGGCACTCGACAAAATCCAAAAAACGTTGCTGGCACTGCGATCGCTGTGTTGCTTATACGCTTGTGTGTTGCTGTGCCGTTGTTCTATACGCTGTAATGCGATCGCTTTTATACTTGCAAGCCCTCTTCTGTATTTGCTTTATTTCGCAAAAGCGCTGCTGTGTAAGCGTTTTAGCGTCTTTGCTCATGCGATCGCTTCTTGCCTCTGCGTTGAGACACGCATGAATTTGTATGTATACATTCAGCTTGCTTACTTTAAGCGTGTTTTTTGAGTGTACATTTAGTGTGTACATATTGTGCCTTTAACTTGCATAGGAGACAGAGCGCGGGTGCTATCCTATCGGCTTCCTTGCGGATGCGATCGCGCTAAGCTCAGCGATTATTGCTCTGAACTGAGGAGGGCTTACAAGCATTCTTAGTGTGCTGCAGAACCCTGAGGCCATCCCTTCTTCCAACTCTATAGAAGCAAGGCGATCGCTGGCTCAGCTTACTCTACTTTGTATCAGTGCAAAACCCTCTCGGGCGATCGCTCTTTTGACTTGGAAACTATCATGCGGGCGATCGCTGGTGGTGAGGGACTGTTGCTGTTTCTCAGGAGCTTGGAAAACTCGAACTTTCTAGAAGCTTGGCATAGGCCGTTTCGTAGCATGATAGGCAAGAAAACTCCTCTCTGCCTCTATGAATACAGATAGCCCTGTCTCTGACAGCGTCATCGATCAAATGATCGACCTGCGATTGCAACTCGCTCAACTCGAACACAAAATTGATACCCTCATGCCCCCTTTCTTTCATGCCTGCGCAGCTCAAGAGCTCACTCAGTTTAGACATAAGCATGGAATCATCTGTCGTCGGCTTACGCCCGGCAAATGGGACTATCCTAGCGATATCCTGAAGCAGGAAAAACGCCTCAAGCTGCTTAAACAGCAATTTCAGCAAACCCATGAACCTACAGCTGGGCGTGAAGTTTCCTGGTCTATTCGACTGACTCTTTAGCTCTAGTCTTAGCTCGTCAGCACCATTTTCATAAACAACAGCTCACAGCGATCGCATTGGCCTGTTTGCCAGTAGCTTGGCAGTTGGAAAGCGCTTTAACATTGGGGACATTGAGCCAGCAGTTGCCGTTGATGCACTTGGCGGGCAAAGCCAGGCAACAAGCTTTAAGGCGATCGCCTGCTCACACCTTTTTCTCCTTCACTACACTTATCCAAAATCTCTCTATCACTACTTCAATGCACATTCCACCTCATCATCAAAAGTTGGGAAGATCCCACTTAGCCTGAAACGCGACAACGGTGCCGCGGCACTCCGCTAGGCTTCAAAACACTCATTCAACCCGCTCAGGAAAAGGTTAAACTCCACCGTCAAAAACTGGCTCAGATTGTGCGATCTCACCGAGCCGCCCCCCAAGCGGCTCTGATCGCTCATCTCAATCCGGTGATTCGCGGCTGGTGTCGCTATTACTCCACTCAAGCCAGTAAGCACACTTTTTCCGCTCTCTCGGCTGCCCTCTTCGCCATCCTACAAAGTTGGGCTAGAAGGAGGCACCCAAAGAAACACAGGCGATGGGTGAACCTGAAGTACTGGCACGCTATCGGCAACGCTCACTGGGTCTTTGCGGCTCGCTTGGAACACGATGCCTGGATGAAACTGGCGAATCATGCGGATACGCCCATCCGCCGCTTTACCAAGGTGCAGGCTAACCGCAGTCCGTATGATGGCGACTGGCTCTACTGGGCTACTAGAAACGGCCAATCGCCCCTCATCCGGCCTACTACGGCTCGCTTGCTCAAGCGCCAGAAGGGCCGTTGCAGTGCTTGCAACTTGTTCTTCATGCACGGTGATGTCATCGAACTCGACCACATCTTGCCTCGCTCCCAAGGCGGGCTGGATGTTTCCTCCAATTGGCAACTCCTGCACAGGCATTGTCACCACGTCAAATCTGCTGCTGAGCGGCGCTCAGCTAGCAGCAGAGAGGTCTGATTGTCACTCACCAAGTCGTTGAGGAGCCGGATGAAGGGAAACTGTGCGCCGTGGTGCGCATTGAGTGAACTGCCAACTGAGTTGGCCGGAGTTCAGGGCAACTGACTCCGAGGTGAACAACTTACCTTAACCCGAAAGGGAAGAGAGACAAGAGCATGTTAGTAAAGCGGAGAGTATCAGAAGACGTGTATGTTACGGCTCCGCAACACCTGAGCGATAAGGTTAAAGCTAAACTGCCTGAATCCTAATATCCAGCGGTGGAAACTGCACATCCTTCGGTAGCACGTCTCTACGCCGATGTCATTGGTAGCCTCGAATTCAACTTTCGTTCGAGGTACGCCCTGACCAATGGGCGATGAGTAACGAACTCATTCAAGGATATAAATGGGGAGCCTAAGTCGCTTTAATCAGTTCTCAATGACGAAACACGGGATTGCCTAAGGGACGAGAGTCCTAAGGTAACGGAATTCCAATAGTAGTCGTGGGAGTTACGACCCACCAGGGCAAACGGGAGAACCGTTTACAGGGCGAAGTGGAATAGGTGAACTGAATGTCAACGATTGTGAGGTACGCGAGATGCGAGATGCCGCAACAGTGTTGAACATTATTAGTTCACTGGAGAGCCACGTGATACGGAAAGCGATCATGCGTGGTTTGGAGGGGGGCGATTGGAAAAGTACCTACACAAGTAACTCGCTGGTTGCCTACCCTACTTCACGTCCGGTTCTGTAGACCATCGGCGGGGGCGACCCTGCCGATGAGTTTAACCCCAAAGCGCACCGCCTCTCACTATCGCATCTACTCGGCAGCAGAGGAGGAGAGGCTCGATTTTATCCAGAAGGCCAAACGATTTGGCTTATCTTTGGATGAGATTAAGCGGTTAATTGATCTCAGGCAGGATGGCGTGCCCCCTTGCGCTGACCTCAAAGCTATGGTGAAGCAACACCTAGCAGAACTCGATCAGCACATTCAAGCTATGCTGATCCTTCGCCAAGAGTTAGCCCATCGCTATGAGCATATTGAAGCTGCCATGCCTGACTCTTCTGATCTGCCCGATGAGAATATCTGTAACGGCAAAATCTGCGGATTGATTGAGCAAGATCATGGGGAAAATGCGAGCCAAAAATAGACTCATTGCCAGTCTGGCTGGCACGGCTATGATCGCCCTTTGCTGCTTTACACCCGTTTTGGTGTTCTCTTTAGGATTGCTAGGGTTAGGTGCTTGGGTCGGCTATCTGGATTTGGTTTTGCTGCCCGCAATGGGAGTCATGATAGGAGTGACCCTTTGGTCTTACTGGCGATATCGGCGATCGCGGCAATGCGACAAATGACATTTGCGAGACCATCACCATGAGTCCATGCTGTTGTCCAGAACCCAACGAAGCTGACAACTCAAAAACAACGGCAGGCGGGTGTCCCCGGTGCCACCATGTAGGGAAATCAGTCGATCTCATCACTCTCAAGAGTTTGTTAACCCCGATCGCTCTAGCAGAACTGAATCCTGAGCAGATCTATCGCTTTTGCCCGGAGGTTTGCTGCTCGGTGGTCTACTTTTCAGCCAAAGGGCAAACCTTCACCACAACTGACTTAACGGTGTCGGTATTTCAGAAAGACCTGGACGAGAACGTCCCAGTCTGTTACTGCTTTGGCTGGACTCGCCAGCGGATAAAAACTACCGTCGAGCAGCAGGGAGCGCAATCTGTTATGGCCTCAATCACCCATCACATTCAAGCTGGCCGCTGCGGTTGCGAGGTGAATAATCCTCAGGGGAGTTGCTGTCTGGCAAATGTCAAAGCTTTGGCACTAACAACGCCTAGTGGTTAATTCCTAAAATTAGAGTTGCTGCTGGACGTACTGCATGATGCCTGCGGCGATCGCCTGCGACATTTGCTGTCGCCAAGCTGGGTCGTTGAAGTTCTGGGCATCCTGTGCTCCCGTGACAAAGCCAGTTTCGACCAGCACAGCGGGCATTGAGGTATTGCGAATGACGTAAAATCGCGCCTGCCGCACACCGCGATCAGGGATATTCAATGCTCGTAAGATTGTCTGATGGATTGTCTGAGCTAAGTCATAGCCAGAGCTGTAGTAATAAGTCTCCAAGCCGTTCACATCGGGGCGTTCTAGGCTAATGGCATTGGCATGAATACTGACGAAGAGATCAGCGTCTGCCCGTTCGGCAATCTGGACCCGAGGGTCTAAATCAATCTCGCGGTCGTCGGCCCGGGTGAGAATCACCCGCACTCCGCTCTGCTCCAGAATAGCGGCGACTTCGTAAGCAATGGATGACACGACATCCTTTTCCCGCAGTCCGCCGATGCCGATCGCTCCTGGGTCACGTCCGCCGTGGCCAGGGTCAATCACGATGGTAACCGCCTGCTGGGGAATAACCGGGTTCGACTCCGGCATCGGTGGAGTCGTGGGCAACGTGGGTTCCGGCTGAGGGGGCAGCACTGGAGCTTGCCGAGGTGGGGGCTGCACGGCAATGGGAGGCGGCTCTGCCGCAGGCTGAGCAGAAGACTCAGACTCTGCATTATTGGGGGGTGTTGTAGCGATCGCCACGCCCCTGGGCGGCAAAATCACAATGCCACTGCCATTGCTGACCGTCGCTCGCCAATCAGCGGCGCTATTAGCCGGTACGCTCAGGACGATCTGGAGGGCGGGTTTGCCGTCTAGGGTCAGCGGTTGAACCTCCCAGGCACTGACCCCAAAGGCATTGAGCGGGGGCGTTTGCGCGGCGAACGCAGCAGTCACCGCCGCATCGCTGAGTTGCAGCACCACCTGAGTCTCGCTGGAGCGGTCAACCCTCAGATCAGGACTGGCCCCAGAAGTGCGAATGAAAAAGCCATCGGGGGTTGTCCGAATCGCTTCTACCTGAGTGGCTGTTCCGGCGACTGGCTCAGCTTCGACCCGGTTGGCAGTCTGGTCAGGCACAGTCACTGCCTCAGGCGTTGGCAGTTGCACCATCCACTGTTGAGGCGTTTGTCCTTGCACAATCACCTGGGCCGGGTCAACGGTATAGCCGGGAGCTAGCTCAATCACTAATCGAGTCGTCTGAGCGTCGAACTGACCGATGCGAATCGCTCTAACCATCCCCTCTACAGCCTGATTCACCGTGGGCTGGCCTAAGGTCGTACCCGGCAAATCCACCACAATTCGGGTGGGATTCGACAATAGCTGCGCTCTAGGCTGTACCCCAGCGTCAGTGGTAAACTCCAGCCGATTTTGCTGCGGGTCAAAACGCCAGAACTGAAGCTGAGCAGCCTCCACCGGATTGGCTAATACCAAGCCGCTAACGATGCCTAACAAACTTAATAGAGGCGGCTGTCGTCTCATGCAGTATTCCCACAGTATGGTCAATCAGTTTATGATTTTGCCTGATTTTGGGTTTTTGGGATCACACTATTCTTTTAATCAATGTGAAATCCGGGAGCAGACACCGCTCGTTACACTAAACAGAGATCAGGTTTAATAAGCGTCACAGCTTTGCCTTTGGCTACTGTTTCGGCGCTTTAATCTACCCTTGCATAGGCAACTGAGCCGTAGAAGAGTCCAGGTTGTCATTATTGGGAGGTCAGAATGAGACGCCACAGAGGGTTGATGCTCGGTTTGACGGTCTTTGCCGTTACGGTAGTAAGCGGACTGTCGGTTCCTGAACCTGGACGAACTGCAACGATTGCGGCTGTCACCGATCCGTTAGTCGAGCAGGGCCTACAGCAGGCTGAGCAAGGACAGCTAGAGGCCGCGATCGCGACCTACACCGAGGCCATTGCGGCCAATCCAGACAATGCCGATGCCTACTTCTATCGCGGCATTGCTCATCATGATCTGGGGGATTATGAGCAAGCGGTTGACGACTTTTCTGTGGCGCTTCAGCTTCGCCCCGACCATGCGGAAACCCTCTACAACCGAGGAGAAGCCTATTCTCACCTGACGAATGCTGAGGCGGCGATCGCTGATTCGAGTCAGGCAATCGAGCTTGATCCTGATTTTGTGCAACCCTACCTAGATCGCAGCATCATTTTGGCGGCGACTGGGCGCTTGCCCCAGGCACTGAGCGATCTAGATCAGGCGATCGCCCTTGACCCCGACAATGCCGATGCTCACTACAACCGGGGCAAAGTTTACACCGAACTGGGCAATGCCGCCGCTGCCCTGGCAGACTTTGATACCGCAATTCAGCTCAATCCTGAGCTGGCAGAGGCTTATGGCAATCGCGGACTTTTGCGCTATCAGCTTGGCGATCTTGAGCTGGCCCTGACGGATTTGCAGCAGGCGGCGGAGCTATTTGAGGCCCGTGGCGACCAGCAAGGCTATCAGCAAACCCTGTACTTTATCCAGCAGGTGCAGCAAACGATTGAGAGGGGCGATTAAACCGCCTTTTATCTGAACAAATCTTCAGGTGGTAATGATTCTCAGTATCATAAGAAGAGATGCTGAGCACCCCCTATATGGCCAAGTCTCGTTCTGCCAAAGCGCAACCTACTCAAACTACTGACGCCCCCGCCTGCGAAGAATCTCTGGTGCATTTGGATAACGTGCGCCAGGTGCAGTCTGAGGTGCTAGCCACTGAGAAAGCCCAGCGCATGGCGGAATTCTTTAGTGCGCTAGCTGACCCCCATCGGCTCAAGCTGCTCTCTGCCCTGGCGCAACAGGAACTCTGCGTCTGCGACCTCGCGGCAGCGGTGAAAATGGGCGAGTCGGCAGTGTCTCATCAACTGCGGGTGTTGCGATCGCAGCGCCTGGTGAAGTATCGCCGCCAAGGCCGTAACGTTTACTACGGTCTAGCCGACGACCATATCATGTCGGTCTATCGTGAGGTGGCAGAGCACCTTGACGAGTAAACGCTAACGGCCAGCCGATACTGCCATCAGCCCCCAGACCACATCAAACCGTACTCGCTGAGTACGGGCAATGGGAAACCCAGCGCCATTGAGCAACCCATGCAGTTCAGCCTCGGTATAGCACTGCTGATAGGCCGAGTCCAATCGTTTCAATACCCAGTCACACACTCGGCACAGTAGAAAGTCTTTACACCAGTCTAAAATCACCACGCTGCCCTGCGGTTTCAAAACTCGCTTCATTTCCTTGAGGGCCATCTCAGGTTCAGGAAAATAATGAAAGGCATTGGCCGACACCACGATGTCAAAGGATTGTTCGGGGAACGGAAGCTGTGAGGCGATCGCCTGCTGAAAACTCAAATTGGCATAGCCTGACAGTTTTTGCCGGGCCTGCGCCAGCATTTGCTCAGAAATGTCAACTCCGACAATAGCTCGATTCGGATCGTCGCTGAGCAGTAAGCGTTCCAGCTCACCTGTCCCACAGGCAATATCCAGCACCACAGCGGTGGTCGGGATCTCTGCCCAGGCTTTAAAAAATGACAGGGTATTGGACGTATATCGCCCCCAGCGCCAATCATAGATATGGGCAAGCTGGTTGTACTGCTCTTGAATGGTCGATTCATGAGGATGCATGGAATCTTAGCTCGGAAGATGTGGAGGTAACTAACCTCAAGCCTAATATCTCAAGGGCACTGAAAAATGCCTCTGGTTCTACGCTTAGTCCCATAAAGCCCTGCCAAGGACGCCGGATTTGGCCCGCCAAAATCTGCTGAACCGCCGGGACCACCGGAATCGCTGTACCGCAATAGATATCCTGGTGGTGTAGTGCCAGCAGGCGCTGCTGCTGCGTCAGGGTAATGCCATAGGGTGGACGAGTAAAGTGCCGATTGGCCACCGGAACAGCTTCATCCCCCAGGAGAGCGCCCTGGCCCCCGACAATGCCGATGCCTACTACAACCGGGGCAAAGTCTACACCGAACTGGACAATGCCGAAGCCGCCCTGACCGACTTTGATACTGCAATTCAGCTCAATCCTGAGCTGGCAGAGGCTTATGGCAATCGCGGGATTCTACGCTATCAGTTTGGCGAGCTTGAGTTGGCCCTGACGGATTTACAGCAGGCGGCGGAACTGTTTGAGTCCCGTGGCGACCAGCAGGAACTCTGTGTCTGCGATTTGGCGGTAGCGGTGAAAATGGGGGAGTCGGCAGTGTCTCATCAACTGCGGGTGCCCAAATCTCAGCGCTTGGTTAAGCCGCCAAGGGCGAAATGTGTTCTACACCCTAGCAGACGGCCACATTACAGCGGTTTATCGAGAAGTAGCTGACCACCTGGACGAGAACTAACCCTTGAGCTGAATTGATTAATTTCTAGTAGTGATAACCCAAACGGCTAAAATTATGAAAGAATTATGAGAAGCCTTTAGGGATTCCACCCCTTCCTCGCTATGCTACATTTGCGCTCATTCTTTCAGGCCCTTGGGAACCGTTTCCCCATTTTGCAAAAGCTCTTCGGCGTGGGGTGGAAGGTCGTACTGACAGAAGCGCTGATTGAAATCCCGTTTACGATTCTGGAGTCATCGTTCTTGATGCGATTTCTATTCGGTGTGACCCTGGGATTGACCCTTTGGCAATACCTCGTCATCGCAGCCACCCTCTATATACTGATCGAGTTGGGGCGGTGGACATTTTCGCGTTTTGTCACCAGGTCTAACGACTATCGGTTCTGGAAGCATGAACTGGAAATGCTGCAAATTCTGCTCGGTTGGCTCAGTCAGCTCCGAAGAACAGACAAGAACAGGCACTTGCACGGGAAAAAGGAACACTAACTCTAGAACAGTTTCCTGGCCTGGATTGCGTCTGTTGTCCGAAAGCCCTCTACAGCCATCGACGTACTGACGCCATGTAGTCAGCGAAGGGGCTTCCAAATTTGGTTAGCAGTGCCCGCTCCTCTGGCTTGATCTGAAACTGGGTCAAATTTCGCCATCCACCTGTCGTAATAGTGCTGCTATGACGGACAAAAATACTACTCCTACAGCTCCAGCTAAGGGATTCTGGTTAATTCCGGTGACCCAGTTGGGCACTACCTGGGTGTAGCTAGCCAAGTCCCCCACATCCACCAGGTAATATCCCCATACCAGTCCTCCATGCAGACCAATTGCTAGGCCCAATCTGCCTTGAGTACGCTGGCGAGCCCATCCCAGCGTCAGTCCTAGCAGCAATAATCCGGGAAAACTCGGCAGCTCATTCACAATAGCCTGCCAGGGCTTGATGAAATGGAGCGCAGCGTAGACAAAACTGCTAGCCCACAGCGCCCTTGAAAAGCCCCAGTCATAGCGCAGCTCATCCAGCAGCCAACCACGAAACACAAGTTCCTCGGCCAGACTGACTCCCAAGCCAACGAGGAAGCCTTCAAGCAGGATACGCCAGAAGGCTAGTGGCAGCACCTGCCACCGCAGCCAGCCTAGCCAGCCTTCTATTCCAAAGAGCAGCCCTAGGCTCACTACCCCGATAACAATGCCAGTCAATAGCTCCCGCCAGTTCTGAGCTGATTCAACCAAGCCGTGCGCTTGCCAGGGTTTTGAATGGTGGTGTACTCGTTTACCCCAGATCTGAAGACCCAACACAAAAAGGCCATACAGCAAAACCAACGGCACCACACTTAGAGATGTCGTTGTGCCGAACCACAGGTAAAGTGGGAGCGCGATCGGCACCCAGACCAGCGCTAAAACTAATAAAAACCCAATCACCCGAATAGGAGCAGCAGAGATAGAAAGTTGGCTGACTAACCGGCGAAACTGGTCAACCTGCTTGCTGGGCTTCATACATGGCCCTCAATACCAGACCAGGGTCAACCCATTCACCATTAAATTTCAGCATCCAATGCAGATGCGGCCCAGTGGTGCGTCCGGTCATGCCCACACGGCCCAGTCGTTCTCCAGTGGGCAACTCTTGCCCCTGCTCATAGCGGATGCTGCCATCTGGATCAACCAAATACCGCCTGCCGTTGGAGACCTCAACCCAACCGCTCATATGACAGTAGCGATGCTCCCACTGTCCAGATTGAATGACGGCAGACGTGCCACAACTCGTATGATCAGATATCTCAATCACTTTGCCGCTCCACCAGTTGCGCACATAGCTACCCTGCGGGGCTGCCATATCGAGTCCGTAGTGAAACTGAGAGCCACCGCCACCAGTGGGGGAGGTGCGGTAGCCAAAAGCAGATGTGTAAGCCTGAAAGTTTTCGACTGGAAAAGAGGCTTGCTGCCACAAAGCAATGCTTTCGCTCAGGCCGAAAGCAGGTTGAGAGAGCACTAGCAAGTTTAGGACACCCACCAAAGCCATACCTAGAGCAAAGCAGATGCTGCGCATGAGCCAACCCTGACGCCAGCACAAAGGCAGATCTATCCGTCTATTCATCTGGGTTACACTCCTCACCGTTGGGGTCAGCGACTAAAGGTCTGCCGAATTATGCCTTAGAACAGGCTGCATGGTGTAACGCCTGAATAATATTTCAGATTTTCAGGTGATTTTGCATTTCACAAGCTATGCTTTTTATGAACAGAGTTGCCATATCTGAGTAGCTGCCGGAGTGGTGCCTGGGGCTACAAACTTAAAGCATCGGTATGAAATCAGTATGAAATCGAAGTCGCTTTTTAGTAAATCGAACGCTTCTAATAATTTTTCTAGACTCGAACGAGTATGTTCGCTGGGGAGCCTTGGATTATTGAGTAGTGTAGTTCTGGCGATGCTTCCAGCCTGGGCTGAAGCTGAGGTAGAAATTGAAGCTCCAGCTTTAGTCGAAGCCCCAGTTTCAACCACGCCTAGCCTCCCAATTGCACCTGCAGACAGCGCCCCGGTGGAAACCTCAGCAGAAGTGCTGTTGCGCCCTCAGGTTACTACGGCCCCAACTGTGGAAACGGATTTGTCTGAACCTGAGTTCGTAGATGAAGCTTCAGTCCTCAGTACGCCACGCTCTGAGGTTCAAGCACCAGTAGAGTTCAACACCAACTTCATCGACCCAACTGACTACAGTCTTGGGGCCACACCGTCGCCTGACAGTCCTTCGCTAGTGTTTCTTGAGCGCTCTACAAGCTGCCAATTTACCGCAGAGGGTGGAGAAGTTCTGAAGCGTAGCTGTGGTGCGACTTTGCAGGCTAGCGATGGAGAAATCCCAACAGCAGATCAGCTATCTGGAAGTCGTCGGGAAGCTAGAGTTTCCTACGAGCCTGAGACTAATAGAGGAAACGGTACTACGGTCAGCAAATTGAATGTCATTAGCCGTGAGGTCTTAAATGATAAGCTACGCCCCTTAAGCCTATTGAGAAGAGGCGCAGAAGAATTTATTTTTCCACTCTCGATTCCAGCACCGATTACGTCTTTGTTTGGCTGGCGCAACCATCCCATTTTTCAGGAACGTCGCTTTCATGCTGGGGTTGACTTAGCAGTTCCCGAAGGCACTCCGGTCCTCGCAGCCAAAGATGGCGAGGTGATTACTGCTGAGTATCTGGGAGGATATGGCTTAACTGTGATGCTGCGCCACGAGAATGGCACCCAAGAAACCCGCTATCCTCACCTGTCTCAAATCCTGGTACGTCCTGGGGAGCAAATTAAGCAGGGCGAGGTTGTTGGCTTGGTTGGTAGCACTGGCAACTCTACTGGGCCACATTTGCACTTTGAGCTCCGCGAATTAACAGCTCAAGGATGGGTACTGATTGATCCAAACGACTTGATGAATTATGCCACAGCTAATTTAGTGGATGTTCTCAACAGCCCTCTACAAGCCCTTGGCATCTCTCAAAAGCCTGATCAGAGTTCATCCTCAACTCTCGTTGAAGGTGAATTGGAATTACCTCATCGACCAGCCCAACCCAACGCTAGTTGAGTCTTGTACGAATCTAGAATCTAAGATAATGGCCGTCTAGATAGCCATTACAGTGCTCTACAGGAATGTTCCGCTGCAGAATATCTTGAGTTACATGGTTTAATATCTGAATAGTATTTCAGATATTCAGTCAACACCTGGTAGGAGTGAACTTCCTATGGCCGAGTCTCATGTTCACAAAGGCTGCTGTGGCCACGATCAAAGCCATAGCCACAATCACGACCACAACCATGATCATGGCTCAGGCGAGTTCAGCCTGAGGAAAGCGTTGACGCCGATCGCCATTTCCACAGTCCTCTTTCTGATTGGGCTAATTTTCAATGAGCCGCTGCACAATACCCCCTTTGCTATTGCTGAATACGCCGTCCTCATTCCGGCTTACCTCATCAGCGGTTGGAGTGTGCTGACCACTGCTGGACGCAATATCCTACGGGGTCGGGTGTTTGACGAGAACTTTCTGATGACGATTGCGACCTTGGGGGCGATCGCCATTCACGAAATTCCCGAAGGTGTCGCGGTGATGCTGTTTTTCCAGATTGGGGAACTGTTTCAGGATTACGCCGTGGGGCGATCGCGCCGTTCTATCAAAGCCCTGCTGGAAGTTCGGCCTGATACCGCCAATTTGAGGGTGAACGGTGACGTGCAGGAAGTGTCTCCAGAATCCGTCAGCGTGGGGGATGTGATTCTGGTGCGGCCTGGGGAAAAAGTACCGCTAGATGGCGACATTCTAGAGGGCAAGTCCCTGGTGGATACCTCGGCGCTGACGGGCGAATCCGTACCGCGTACCGTCAAAACTGGTGAAACCGTGCTGGCGGGCATGATTAATCAGTCAGGAGCGCTGACGGTGCAGGTCACAAAGCCCTTTGGCGAATCGTCTATCTCTAGAATTTTGGAGTTGGTGGAAAACGCCAGTAGCAAAAAGGCCGATACCGAGAAATTCATTACCCGCTTTGCCCGTTACTACACGCCAGTAGTAGTGATTCTTTCCCTCGCTGTGGCGATTCTGCCGCCGCTGTTGATTGCTGGGGCATCCCAGGCCGAGTGGATTTACCGAGCGCTGGTGCTGCTGGTGATTTCCTGTCCCTGCGGTCTGGTGATCAGCATTCCCCTGGGGTATTTCGGTGGCGTTGGTGGGGCAGCCAAGCGCGGCATTTTGGTGAAGGGTTCGACGTTCCTAGATGCCCTCACCCAGGTGAAAACCGTCGTTTTCGACAAGACCGGCACTCTCACCCAGGGCAATTTCCGCGTCACCAATGTGGTTACCCATAACGGTTTGAGCAAGCCTCAACTTCTGGAGTTAGCCGCCCAGGTCGAATCGCAGTCTAACCATCCGGTGGCTCAATCGATTCGCCAAGCTTACGGTCAATCCATCGATACCTCTGGGGTGGAAGGCTATGAAGAAATTTCGGGCCACGGCATTCGGGCGCAGGTTAATGGCCGTACCGTGCTGGCTGGAAACGATCGGCTGCTGCACCGAGAGAACATTCCCCACGATGTCTGCACCGTAGACGGCACCGTTGCCCATGTTGCCGTGGACGGCACCTACAGCGGACGCATTCTGATTGCCGATGAGCTGAAGGAAGATGCGGCTGAGGCGATTCGTGCCCTCCATGCTGAGGGGATTCAGACAGCGATGCTCACTGGGGATAGCCAATCTGTGGCAGATAGCATTGCCCATAAGCTGGGTTTAGACCAGTATCGGGCTGAACTCTTACCAGAAGATAAAGTCGCCGCACTAGAGGAATTTCTCAACCGTGCTGCTCAAGGCAAAGTCGCCTTTGTCGGTGATGGCATTAACGATGCTCCCGTCATTGTCCGCGCCGATGTGGGGATGGCGATGGGCGGGCTGGGGTCTGATGCGGCGATTGAAACGGCGGATGTGGTGATCATGACCGATGCCCCCTCTAAGGTGACCGAGGCGATTCAGATCGCCCACAAGACCCTCCGCATCGTCTGGCAAAACATCATTCTGGCAATGGCGGTAAAAGGCATCTTCATTGCCTTGGGGGCGATCGGCATTGCTACTCTCTGGGAGGCAGTATTTGCTGATGTAGGCGTAGCGCTGCTGGCGATTCTGAACGCTGGTCGCATTATCCGCAATCCACAGTAGATGATGAGTACTTGGCTATGGGGAGCGGTACTGATTGCTGCTGTTTGGGCGGCCCACTGGGGAGCAGAGCAATTGGGCGAACCGTTGGGAAAATTGAGATCGCGCTGGGGGCTGACTCAGGTAGCGGGAGCAGCGTTAGTAGGCATTGCCGCTGCCAGTCCTGAGATTGGTATTAACGCAACCAGTGCTCTCAAACGGGTGGCAGACATCGGTTTAGGCACAATGCTGGGGTCAAACATCATCGCTATTCCAATGGTGGTGACGACCGCCTACATCGCCTCCCGTCAGCCCCAGCTTGGAAAACCCAATCAGGCCGAAGCGGGAGAAGACCAGGAAGCCCATACGAGACACCGGCAGCAGCGGTTTATGCGGATTGAACGAGACGCCGTAACAGTGCAGGCCATTCCTTACATCGCCATTGTGGCGGTGGTAGCGCTGCTCGCCCTACCAGCTCCCTGGCGAGGACTACAGCCCATTGATGGTTGGATCATGCTGGCAGTGTACGGCGCTTACTTGGCTCAAGCCATTTTCAGGGGGCGTCAACCTGGACAGGCAACTCAGTGGAGTCAGGAGGAAATAGCCATTGCGATCGCAGGCATTCTGGCCCTAGCGATTGGCGCTTATTCCACCGTCACCGCGACAGAAAACATCGTCGCGGCGATAGGAATTTCTGAAATCATTGGTGGACTTTTTATTACTGCCCCGATGGCGATGCTGCCGGAGCTGTTTGCGACCTGGAGCATTACCCGCAGCGGCCAAATTACAGCAGCAACCGCCAGCGTCATCGGCGACCATGCCGTCACCATGACCGTCGCGTTTTTCCCCCTCGCCCTTGCCACCGTTTCCATCAGCAACCTGCCACTATTTATCACCAATCTGGTATTCGTGGCGCTGGTGCCAACGGCGTATGCGGTCTTCATCCACTGGGGCACTCCAGAGCATGGCTTTGCCCTTTGGCAGGTGCTAGCCCTAGACAGTTTGGTTTTGATCTACCTGGTGATCGTGCTCTGGGGAGTCCTCAATGGTATTTAACTACCAGCAACCACCATGCCCGCCATGTCCACCACGATGGGTTCCACCGTGATGCCAAACCATCACCGTATCAGTGATTTCTGGAGAGTTGGTAACGGTTGGGTTGACCTGGCTCCAGGCGATCGCTGGAACAACCAGTACCAGTCCAGTTGCCAACGCCGCACTAATCAAAGAAGTCCGTTTCATCAGAACCCCCTTACTACTGAGTATTTATACTCTGATCCTAGCTCTCTCCTTCCAGCCCGAACCTACTTTTTACAGGATTTCACACTTGTTGTTGTGCTTAAACAATCTCCTTAAAGCATGTCTGCTTCCCTTCAAATCTTGCTGGGCACTCTGGCGCTGAGTTTCATTCACGCTTTAATTCCCAGTCACTGGCTACCGCTCGTGACGGTCGGTAAAGCTGAAGGCTGGTCTCGTCCAGAAACCCTTTGGATTACTGCCGTGACCGGCTTGGCTCACACTGCCAGTACGCTCTTAATTGGGATGGCTGTCGGATTGCTGGGCTATCAACTGGACGAGTACTACGAACTTGTGACCCATCTGGTGGCTCCGATAGTGCTCATTGGATTGGGCCTGGTTTACCTCAGCCGCCCCCTGCGGCAACGCTTCTCGTCAGAGTCTGCTCAGTATGAACATGCCCCTGTAGCGGCGATCGCAGGCGATTCTGACCACAGTAAATGGGCGGTGGTCATGACTCTGACCACCGCCATGTTTTTCTCTCCTTTCATCGGGATCGGCGCATTTTACCTATCAGCAGGGGCGCTGGGATGGTTTGGCATTGCTCTCGTTTCTGGAGTGTATTTAATGGTGACCGTGCTCGGTATGGTGCTGATAGTGAACTGGAGTTGGCATAGAGCTGAACAGTTTTCTACTGCTATCTCCACCTGGAACCTCAGCAGCCATGCTCTAACCGGGGCAGTACTGGTGATTTTAGGATTTGTAACGTTGTTTATTGATATTTAGAACTTATGCCACGCAAAAAAGCTACTCCTTGGATTCATCGCTATGCCCGCCCCCTGATGGCCGGGTTAGCGGCTGTCGGTGCTGTTGTCACCGCTTACTTAACTATCAATAAGCTCACAGGTAGTTCAACCGCCTGCCCTACTAAAGGCTGCGATATTGTCCTGTCTAGTCCCTACGCCACGGTGTATGGGCAGCCTTTGGCGCTCTTTGGATTTCTGGCTTACGTGGGCATGATTGGGCTGGCGATCGCCCCGCTTCTCGTCCGAGGACCTGAACAGAAAGAGCTGCGAGCTAACCTCACCCGCTGGACCCAACCGCTACTTTTCATTGGCGGCACCGCCATGATGGTGTTTAGTGGTTATTTGATGTATCTGCTTACCGCCGAAATTAAGGCCGTTTGCCTCTACTGTGTCGGGTCGGCGTTGCTATCAACCGGACTGTTTCTGCTGGCGCTGATTGGACAAGACTGGTCAGATTTATCCCAACCCTTTTTCACTGGCATCATCACAGCCGTAGTCATTTTGGTTGGTACTCTCGGCCTTTATGCCAATGTCAACAATCCAGCCACTGCAACGGATGCTAATGGACAACCCGGCATTGAAGTTACTACCGCGTCTGGACCGGCTGAAATCGCCCTGGCCCAACACCTAGCTGACACGGGTGCGATATTTTATGGAGCCTGGTGGTGCCCCCACTGCCACGACCAAAAGCAACTCTTCGGTGAAGCAGCGGCTCAAACCATTTCCTATATTGAGTGCTCCACGCCCGACGGACAGAGCCAGACTCCAGAATGCCAAGAAGCAGGCATTACCGGCTATCCCACCTGGGAAATCAACGGCGAACGCTTGTCAGGGACTCAAACCCTAGAAGAATTGGCCCAACTCACTGGCTACGAAGGCCCAACGAATTTTCAAAATTCTATCTAGTTCAGAGGAGAGAGACCTTGAGACGCACGAGTCATCTACTCAATCAATTAGCCGTAGCCATGGGGAGCCTTTTGGTTTTCACATCCCCGGTTTTGGCCCACACCCCTGGGCAATCGCTGAGCGATCAGGCCCGACTCAATGAATTGGCCGATTTATTAGAGTCTGGAGAAGAACTGGTTGAGTCAGGTAGTCTGACAGAGGCGCTATCCCGCTATCAGCACGCCGCGAGTTTAGATAGCGAAAATCCAAAAATCTTTTCGGCCATCGGCTACTTGCAGGCTCGCCAAGGCAACTTTCAGGAGTCTGTTGTTGCGTTTCAAACAGCCCTGGAATTAGATCCAGAAAATCTACCCTTTTACTTTGGCTTAGCTTATTCCCAAAGCCAGCTAGAGGCTTATGAAGCAACCGCCAACACCTACCGCTAGATTCTGCGTTTACAGCCCGATAATTTAGACGCGCAACTCGGACTAGGGGCAATGTTGTTTCAACTCGCAGCCTTCGAGGAGGCGTCGGAGGTTTATGCCAACATTTTGGCAGACGATTCAGAAAATCTACAGGCCACCGAATCTTTAGGGCTAATTCTGCTGCAACAGGGAGAGATTGAAGCAGCGATTACCGCTTTAGAAAACGCGGCTGAACTCGCTCCTCAGGCCAGCCAAATTCAAATGAATCTAGGTATTGCCTATCTCCAAGAAGATGATATTGCGTCCGCTCTAATTGCCTTTGAAGCAGCGGCTGAAGGCGATCCTCGGAATGCCGATATTCGTATGCAAATTGGCTACATTCTCTGGCAGCAGGGCAATCTAGATGCTGCCATGGAGAGCTATCAGCAGGCTGTTCGGTTAGAGCCTGATTCAGTCATGGCCCATGATGCGATCGCTGATCTCTACTTTGAGCAGCAAGATGCTTTGATGACGATTGTCGCTCATCTTGAATTGCTAGAACTCGCTCCTGATCATGCCTCTGGGTACTATCACCTGGCCATTGCACTAGAAGCACGAGGTCGTACTACAGAGGCGATTGAAGCCCTTCAGAAAGCCAAGTCTTTACTTTTAGAGCAGGGAAATGAAGCGGATATTCAGGTGATTGATGAACTGCTTCAAGAGCTTGAGACTTCTTGGCTCAGCTAGGTTCCACTAACCCGGCTAGCTTCGGGGGATAGCCTCAGGCGACTGATCGACTAAACCGATGCGATCCTGATTGGCTGCCACCGCAACTAACCTAAGCGGATCCCTGGCAGGACCATTCACCACATTGCCGAGAGAGTCGAAACGGGAGCCGTGGCAGGGGCAAATAAACGTCTGTTCATCGGCGTCCCAGTCAACGGTACAGCCCAAATGAGTGCATTTGGCGCTAATGCCATAGGCTGCCAACTCTGGCCCATCAGTAATCACCAGGTAGGTCAAATTTTCCAGACCTTCGGCGGGAATGCGATCGCCCGTACGGCTCTGACTCAGCAGCGCCTCTAAGGAGTAGGGTTCGCCATCAGGAGCTGTCGCCTCTACACCAGGGAGATAGTTTTCACAGCGAGAATTGTAGGGATACTCCAAACAGAACTGATCGAGATTGAGTTCTTTAGTTGCCGCTGTGGCGGCAGCACTGCTAGCGGCAACCCAGTGAAACCCGAGTACGGTAGTAGCACTCCCGATTGCGTATTGAAAGAAGCGACGGCGATTTAACATAATCCCCTCGTAGACTAATCAACGATGTGAATGATGTCCTGCAAGCCAAACCAGTTGTAGCGACGAATGCCCCAGGGTAGGAGTATCAGCAGGATAACGAACACGACAGATAGAATAATCCCTAGAGGCAGTCCGATGGTAAACGACTGTCCCACATAGGTCAGCAACAGCGTAGATGGAAGCATCCCGAAAAAGGTTGACGAAGCATATATCGGCAGAGAAAGGTTCGTGAGCCCAGCCCCATAGCTGACTAAATCAAATGACAAAACGGGCAGCAGCCGAGTGACAAAAATGACACCACCCAGCAGCCATTCTCCTCGGTCTTTCGAAAAGTAGACCGCTTTGCCTGTCAGCGCCTTGACGGCTGAACGCCCTAGGCTGCGACCAACAAAGTAAGCTATCAAGCCGCCTAAAAAACCCCCTGCCACGCTATAGATAGCCGCCGGAAGCGCACCCCACACAGCTCCAGCCGCCACAGTGAGCGGCGCACCTGGAATGGGACTAATCACCACGGCCAGCGCAATGATGGCGATGTAGGCCAAGATGCCCCAAATGCTTGTGCCATCGATGAGTTGCCTAAGGCCCTCAGGAGTCAGCGGATTCGTGTCAGCTTGGCGGGAAACCCATATATACACAAGGAGGGAAAGCCCGAGCACCCCAAGGGCAATTAAATTTTGTCGCTGCCATAGCGATCGCGATTTGCCTTTGGCAAGGCTCCGCCAACGCCGTTGCCGTTTTCGAGCCATTGTTCATCAACCCTGCTGAATCTCCAAAACTCCCATCATGCCTCGGTCTTCGTGGTCGAGAACATGGCAGTGATAGACCGTTTTACCGACATAGTCGCGGAAGGGGATGCGCAGGCGAACGCTCTCGCCGGGACTCACTGACACCACATCTTTCCACGCCGCGTAGGGCGCAGGCTGACCGTTGCGGCTGAGCACCTGAAACTTGTTGATGTGAACGTGGAAAGGATGGGCCATGGTGCCTGTGTTAATGATCTCCCAGTCTTCGACGGTATTGAGCGGTACCTGGGTATCGATGCGGTCATGCTCAAAGGCTTTGCCATTGATCAAAAACACCATCCCCATGCCCATGCCGTGGTTGAGGGTGAACTGGCGAGTCGTTTGGGGCTCGGGCAGAGGATCGATGGCGATGAGCTGGGTGGGTAACGGGAGTGGCTCGGTGCTGCCGCTGTAGGTCAGGGTCGCAACGGTTTCGGTGGTGCTGCGATTTTGCGAACTGCCCATCATGCCGCCACCCATCATGCCGCCACCCATCATGCCCTGGGCGGGGTTGAAGGGCTGGTTGAGCAACCGATACTGGCCGGGGTCGCGGTCTGCTTTGACGAGAACCTCAACCCGTTCGCCGGGAGCTAGCACCAGGTCGTTGAGTTCGACGGGAGCTGCGATCGCCCCCCCATCAGTAGCAATTAGGTAAAACAGATGATCTTCCAGGGACAACCGGAAGAAGCGAGACGTGGACGCATTCAGCAGCCGCAACCGCAGCAGTCCCCCTTGAGGGATCTCCAGTGATGGATTGAACTGCCCATTGACCGTTAGCAAATCGCCGATGCGCCCGGTCATCTGGGCCATGTGACCGGGATTGGGAATATTGCCGCTGCGATCGAGGGCAAAGTCTTTGAGCACCAAAAACGCCTCCTGAGCGGCTTGGATTTCAGGAATGTCGTCTAGTTCGCCGCGTACTACGAATAATCCAGCCAACCCGCCAAAGAGTTGCTCTGCCACTAGCCCGTGGTAGTGGGGGTGATACCAGAAGGTACCCGCCGGATGGTTTTGAGGAATTTGGAACTTGTAGGTATAGCTTTCGCCGGGCGGAATTTCGAGGAAAACGTTATCTCCGGTACCTGTGGGTGGAATGTGGAGCCCGTGGTAGTGCAGATTGGTAGGCTGGTTCAGTCGATTGATGAAACTAATTTGAACGGTGTCACCGGGGTTGGCCTCCAATCGAGGGCCGGGAATCTGGCCGTTGTAAGTGAGCAGGTTGGCATTGCGGTTCCCCAGTCGCACCCGTTGCGCCTCAGCCACCAGGTCGAAGTTGAGCACGCCGTCTGCGCTGCTGTGAATCGGAACTTGAGCTAACACCGAACCAGATTCGGAGGCGGAGGGTGATCGCCGAGAGCACTGGGACAGCAACACTGTTCCAG
Organism: Sphaerothrix gracilis Ecp01; assembly: GCF_030405905.1. Taxonomy (NCBI): domain Bacteria; kingdom Bacillati; phylum Cyanobacteriota; class Cyanophyceae; order Nodosilineales; family Nodosilineaceae; genus Sphaerothrix; species Sphaerothrix gracilis. The sequence continues at coordinate 77,253 of NZ_JASATW010000022.1, read as the reverse complement.
TGGCTCCCAGGCTTAATCCCAAAAATTCTCGTCGCCGCATCGTTTTCGTAACTGTCATGAAACTGCTGTAGAACTGGAAGTTGAAACACCAAAGCAGAAGATTCGGATGTCTCAATCAAGGGGATTTGGCCGCTGCAGCCAAATCGGTAGAGTTGGTTTTCATCGAGTCGTCCACAACCTCGACGGTGCCTCGGAACATATTCATGCCGCAGGCAAATTCATACCGTCCGGGTTTATCAGGGGTGAACTCGATCGCGGTAGTTTGATTCACTGGCAGGGCTTTAGCGATGCGAAAGTCCGGTAGGCGAACCTCTTCTAGGCAGCTACTGGGGTCAGTACGATGGAAGTTGAGCCGCACGGGTAAACCCGCTTGCACCACTATTTGGTTTGGGTCATAACCGGCATCTACCGTGATAGTGATTTCCTGCATGCCGTCTTGGGCCTTGGCTTGACTCGATTTGGGTTGACTGAAGACAAACCACCAAAGCTCTAGCCCGATCAACCCTAAACCACCTGTCGTGACTAAGGCTTTTGTCCACAGCGGCTGTTCAATCCGGCGAAACCCACCGTTAGACTCAGACATCGACTCATGGGTCATTTGAGCCGGAGAGCCAGTAGCCACAGCCAGAAGCAGCCACACACTGGTCAAGCTACTTAAGGCTAATTTGTGAAAACAACGCATGGTAGACCTCCTGAGCTAGCTAACGATGTCAAAGATGATGAAATTGCCCAGAATGCCGGAAAGGGATCCGAGTAAAAAGCCAGCCCCGACGAGTAGGGCGAAGAAAGAAAGCGGGTAGGTCATGGTCAGACTCCTTTGTAAGATGAGAGAATGGGGAGATAGGGGGATGGGGAGTTTAAGCCTGAATTTTCGGGCGGAAGTTATGCAGCCGCAGCGCGTTGGTGACCACCGACACAGAGCTGAAGGCCATGGCCGCGCCCGCAATGATGGGGTTGAGCAGCCAGCCCAAGAACGGGTAGAGGATACCAGCCGCAATGGGAATGCCTGCGACGTTGTAGATGAAAGCAAAGAACAGATTTTGACGAATGTTGCGAATGGTGGCGCGGGAAAGTTGAATGGCCGTCACAATGCCCCACAGATCGCCGGAAATTAGCGTGATATCGCTAGCGGCGATCGCTACATCGGTACCTGTTCCAATCGCCATGCCCACATCGGCTTGAGCCAATGCCGGGGCATCGTTGATCCCGTCGCCCACCATGGACACAAGCTTACCTTCTTGCTGTAGGGCCAGCACTTGGTCGGCTTTTTGGTCGGGGCGCACCTCAGCCATGACTCGTTGAATGTTCACTTCACGGGCAATCACCTCAGCGGTGCGTCGGTTGTCGCCAGTGAGCATGACAACCTCCAGACCCATTTTTTGCAGAGCGCGAATAGCATTAGCAGAGGAAGGTTTAACGGCATCGGCAATGCCCATAATGGCCTCTACTTGCTCTTCCACTACCAGCCAGACAGCAGTTTTTCCTTCAGACTCTAGCCGATCCCATTCTGGTTTCAGGCGTTGGGTATCAATACCCAGTTCATCTAGCCAGCGGTGGGTGCCGATCTGCACCCATTTCCCTTCTACCTGGCCCCGAACACCGCTCCCGGCTACAGCTTCAAATCCTGCCGGGTCTACCAGAGTTGCCCCCTGCCTTTGGGCGTACTGCACAACTGCTTCTGCTAAGGGGTGCTCGGAGTTTTGCTCTAGGGAACCCGCCAGTTTCAGCAATGCCAGTTCGTTACTATTGGCGGTGCCCCCAACGGTAATGTAGTCGGTAACGGTGGGCTGTCCCTGAGTCACGGTGCCGGTCTTATCCAGCACGATGGTTTGAATCTTATGGGCCAGCTCCAGGCTATCGGCCCCTTTGATCAGAATGCCGTTTTCGGCTCCTTTTCCGGTTCCCACCATGATGGAGGTGGGGGTTGCCAACCCTAAGGCGCAGGGACAGGCTAGAATCAGCACCCCCACAGTGGTGATCAGGGCCATGCTGACGTTGCCCATGAAGTTGAACCAGGTAACAAAGGTGAGAATGGCGATCGCAATCACTGCTGGGACAAACCAGCCGGTGACGCGATCGGCCAATCGTTGAATCGGCGCTTTGGAGCCCTGGGCCTGCTGCACGAGTTTGACAATCTGAGCCAAGAAGGTATCTTTGCCCACCCGAGTCGCGCGAAACTTAAAGCTTCCCGTCTTGTTGAGGGTCGCTCCAATCACCTCATCGCCCACCTGCTTCTGGACGGGAATACTCTCACCGGTCACCATCGCTTCATCAAGAGTCGAGGAGCCCTCGATGATTTCCCCGTCTACCGGCACCTTTTCCCCGGGTCTGACGAGCACCGTGTCTCCCAACGCCACTTCCGAAATGGGGACATCGATGGGTTCACCCTGGCGGATCACCCTCGCTGTTTTCGCCTGTAGCCCCATCAGCTTGCGAATCGCTTCCGAGGTCTGTCCTTTAGCCCGGTTTTCTAGCAGATTGCCTAGCAAAATCAGGGCGATGATGATGGCCGCAATCTCAAAGTACACATCGGGTCGCAGCCCCTGATCGATAAACCATTGGGGGTACACTGTCGGGAACAGCGAGTACAGGTAGGCGGTGCCAGTGCCCACCGCCACCAGCGTATCCATCGTGGCGGAATGATGTTTCAGTGCCTTCCAGGTGTTGATGAAAAAGTCGCTCCCGGCCCACACCATGACGGGTAAGGTCAGCACTAACTGCAGCCAGGGGTTGTGCATCCAGGCAGGGATCAGCGGTATTTCTAACCCCGTCATCATAGGCAACGCTGCAATCACGAGGACAATACTCATCACCAGACTAAAGATGACTTTGCGCTTCAGCTCTCGGTCTCTAGCAGCTCGCTCGCGGCGCTCAGCGTCGTCTTCAGTCGTCAACGGGTTATCGTCAACGGGCTGCGCTCCATAGCCCGCCGCATCGACCGCCGATTGGATATCGGCAGCGCTGACCTGGTTAGCATCGTAGGCCACCACGGCTTGTTCCGCCCCAAAGTTGACGCTGCAAGTCTCGACGCCGGGAACCGAGCGGATGGCCGCTTCGATGTTGTTGGCACAAGCGGCACAGCTCATGCCTCGGAGCTTAAAGGTTTGATTATCCATAGGGGCATCCTCACGCGATTGTGTATCCTGCCGTGGCAATGGCGCTTTTGATGTCGGCTTCTGATGCCTCGGTAACAATATTGACCCGCTTGGTCTTCGGATCAGCAACAACCTGAGCTGTGGCATCCACAGAGTGGACGGCTTTGGTCACAGTTCCGACGCAGGCAGAACAGGCGAGGTCAGGAACATGCAAATCAAGTTTCATCACAAACCCTCCAATATCAATGATGGTTCTATCTTGAGGTCTCTAGTTAGCTGAAGGGTCAAGAGGGGGACGGTAGAAGTTTGCACGTCTGCAGAAAATGAGCGCAGGGCGTAGATTTGGCTATGCCCCACAGTAGCGACGATGCGCTGACAGATGACATTTGAGCCAGCTACTAGGGTGTGTCCGTCTCTTCGGTTTGATTGGTGATTGTTCGCAACTGCCCCATCAAAGCTTGCATCTCCTCAACCATACGAGCATGGTGCTCCATCATGTAGGGACGAAACTCCGCCATTTGTTCAGGAGTCAGGGTGGACATGAGCTGCTGCATCTCGCCCATCAGCTCCAGCATCTCGCCTGACGTCTGCATGGGCATGCCCTGGTGAGTCATCTGCATGTCCCCCATGGGCGTCTGTTCTGACTCCATCATGCCTTCTGAAGCAGGTCCTTGCTCCAAATCTGATTCCTGCAGCATACCTTGACTAAAGGCAGGAGTAGTCAGCCCGCCCACAATCCCTATTCCAAACAAAGCAATCAGCACAATCTCTGAACTTGCTTTTTTCAAAAACTCTATCATCGTCATTCCCTTTAAATCCAATCTTTTAACTTGCCACAACTAAAGTCTCTAAGATATTCGCAAAGTTTTCGCGACAAAAAGATTACAGCACATGAGTTGTAACAGCGTTAATTAGTTTATAGATAAACCATGAAATGGCGATGAAATATGAGTATTTTCTAGTTTGCTGCTGGGAGCTAAGCGATTTATCACAAAATTATGAAATCAGGATGAAATAGCTCTAATCCCTAGGACTGAAATGCGGCTTATTACCATTGATAGGTGTGGAAGCAATTGTTTTCTTAGTACGAATTAGCTATCGCTGCTGGAGAAAATTATGCTTTTAAATCATGAAAAATATCAATCAAGCTTCGATAAAGCGATGGCTTGTGCTGTGGAGTGCGAACACTGTGCCGAAGCCTGCATGGGCAATCCAGATATGGTGAAATGTGCCCGCATGTGTCTAGACACAGGAGAAACCTGCAGAAGCCTCGCCACGCTTATGGTGCGTGGCTCCTATTTTATTGCTCCAATTCGCAAGATTGCGGGTGTAGGCACAGTCACTGCTTAGATTTACTAGGACTTGCAAACTGGGAAAATGTCATATGCCTCCAGAGGCTCTACAGATCATGATAAAGCTTCCCTAACTACGACCTTGACTGACAAACACCGGCCTAACCTGCGGCTAGAAGCTGCTGGAGTGAAAGATAGCTCCCCCTCTGGAAGAACTTTTCAGGAGATTCAAACTGATGCTGCAGGAGAGGCAGTAGCAGATTCTCCATATGTTGCCGTAGCAGTAGCAGCATTCATTCCGGCGATCGTGCTGTCTGTAGGCATTACCGTATTACTGAAATATTACTGAAATCTCAGAAGTGGCGGCAGTTTCAGTCATCGGTTCCTTTCAGGCAGGTTTCACTGTGCAAGCGGTGCCATTTTTTCACGACAATGTTTATCTTAAGTGCGCTGTTCATCCTACCAGCGTACTAACTTTAGAAGCCAGAGCGTGTAAAGATTACTGGCCCTTAGATCACTAACACACACTTTAAAGCAGACTCTTCAGTCTGGTTTTTCACCTCATTAATTTACATAGAGAGAGCAATGAATACTCAAGACAATGCGATCGCCAGCCATACAGATTCGGGGCATTCCAAAGGAATGTCCGGTAGTTACGTCAAATTCTTCGCAATGATTGGTACTTCAATCATTGTGATGTTTTTCTTGATGTACCTGCATTCTTATCAGATTCTTGGTCACGCTTGGTTCAGCGAAACCAGGGCTTATATGGCCCTGATTATGGGTGCCGCGATGATGGTGATCATGCTGTCGTACATGCTGCACATGTATAAGAGCCGGAGCATGAACATTGCCATTTATGTGGGTGCCATTGTTCTGTTTGGGGCCGCTTTATGGCTGGTGCGCAGTCAAATCACCGTGAGCGATGTGGACTATATGGAAGGCATGATTCCCCACCATTCGATCGCGATTTTGACGAGTGAACGCGCCCAAATTCAGGATATTCGAGTCCGTGAATTGGCCGATGAAATCATCGAAGCCCAGCGTCGGGAAATTAGTGAAATGGAATGGCTGATTTCTGATATTCGAGAGAATGGCTTGGTTACCACTCAAGCTGAGCTAGACGGGCGAGAAATGCCGGAATTTTCCCCCACTCCCGAATAGATATCGACGCCTTTTTGCTTACCTCATATCAATTGAAAGGAGAATTTTGTGACTGCTACCCAGCCAAAAGCACTAGAAGCTAACCAGACTGTCCGCGTTTACCGAATGTCAATGCCGGAGCATGAGTGCCCTTGGGGGCTGCGGGCAGTCAATTTGCTGAACGAAAAGAATATCGAGTTTAAAGACCATCGATTGACTTCTAAAGAGGAGGTTGACGCGTTCAAAGCGGAACATAATGTTTCGGCTACACCGCAGATTTTCTTTGGCGACGATCGCATTGGCGGCTATACCGACCTAGCGGACTACTTTGACGTTGAGGCTGAGAAAGCTGAGTATTCCTACACGCCAGTGATTGCTCTATTTTCGACCGCCGCGTTAATTTCTCTGGCGGCGTCTTTGGGAACCGCTGGCTTCATGGGAGTTTCGCTGTCGATGCTAGCTTCGCTCAAGCTGATGGATTTGGAATCCTTCGTTGAAAGCTTTGAGAAATATGACCTGATTACGCAGCGCGTAAAACCTTTTGGCAAGGCGTTTCCTTTTCTTGAATTGCTACTAGGACTGGGATTTCTCTCAGGCGTGGCTCCGATCGCAACGGGAATTGGTTCACTGCTGTTGGGGACAAGCGGTGCCGTTTCGGTATTCAAAGCCGTCTATATTGACAAGCTAGAGCTCAACTGTGCCTGTGTAGGAGGGAATTCGAGCGCCCCTCTAGGTGTCGTCAGTTTTTTAGAAAACGCCATCATGATTGTGATGGGAGCCGTGTTGCTGGTGTCTGCAACAACGTCGGATACGGCTAGGCTCGAAGGACAAAGGGAAATTGCCGTAGAATCACAGCGGCTTGAATTGCTGCGACCTGCCAAGGACTGACGGAGGTGCCCGTTTGAAAGCGAACATCCTTCTTCTGCTCACACTGATCAGTTCTCCGTAGGGGTATCTTCAACCACACATGCTCGCTCAAATTCTAGGCATTGGAATCATTCTTGTTGCCCTTATCGATGTCTATTTGACGGTGCTCTATCCCCGCACCCACAAAAGTGTCATGAGCCTAAAGCTCTGCAAAAGTACGTGGGAGATATTTCGATATCTGTCTCGCGTACCGATTAGGGGGAGCGACAAGATTTTGTCCTACTGCGGGCCAACCTTGTTGATTTTGATTGTTTTTATCTGGGTGTGCAGCTTAATTTTGGGGTTTGCCTTGCTGATTTGGCCGACTTTGGGGAGTGGCATTCAGGCCAGCCAGGGTCAAACACCCACTGATTTCTCGACCGCGCTTTACTACAGCGGTTTTACCTTAACGACATTAGGAGTTGGGGATCTCGTCCCAAAAACGAATCTCTGGAGGTCGATTACGATTATCGAGTCAGCGCTTGGTTTTACCGTTTTTACCGCGTCGCTGACCTACTTACTGTCTGTCTACAACGCCCTTACTAAGCGTAATACTTTTGCGTTGAGCCTCTTTCATCGCTCAGGCAGCGAAGCTGATGCTGGATTATTCCTGGCCCAACTCAAGGGCTACGATCGCTTTGAAACAGCCTTTGGAGATATTTCCAGCATCAGCCGCGATTTGCTGTTTCTCTTAGAGTCGCATCATGCCTATCCCATCCTGCACTATTTTCGCTTTCAGGAAGTGCAGTATTCTCTAGCCCGCATCGCTCTAGTCAGCCTTGACTTGGCAACATTAATCAAAACTATCCTGCATCCTCAAGAGTACGGGCCGTTTATCAATTCTTCTGCAGTCAATGAGCTAGAAAATAGCGGGCTTGACTTGCTATTTCAGCTCTCAGATTCTTTTCTAGGGCAGGATCAATGTGATCAACCTGCATTTGAGAAAGAGTGGCGATCGCGCTATTTACGAGCAAGTTCGTTGCTCCAAAATTATGACGTCAAAACCATCCCGGATTTGGCAATAGGCGCAGATGAATATGTTGCGCGTCGCAGACAGTGGAATGGGGTTGTCCTGGCATTTGCAAACTACATGGACTATCGCTGGAGTAATATCGTCAATCCTGAAACCGAAAAATTTAAAGAATAGGAAGCTGCCGCAGAACAAACCGGCGAAGAGTTTCTGGGAGAGTTTTTGCCATCTAGAAGTACAAAATTCACAGTATGAAAAGCCTGGATAAAGGCATCCAAACTTGAAAACATTTAGCTGAGAAAGATAGACCATGGAAGGTATCAAAACGATCACGCCCGAAATAGCTGTTGCAGACAGCCAGTTAACTCCTGAGCAAATTCATCAAGCTGCTAAGGCAGGATTTCGTTCCATCTTAAATTTGAGATCGCCCCAGGAAGAAGGCGCACCAGCCGAGGAACAGGCTCAGGTTGAACAGGCCGGGTTGACCTATGCCAACATTCCGATCCAACCCAGCGACATCAGTGACGAACTAACCAATCAGGTACTGCAAACCATTGATGATTTGCCCAAACCCGTATTGACCCACTGCAAGAGCGGCATGCGTTCCGGGGCCATGGCGCTGATGTACGTAGCCACCCGCAATGGCATGAGCGCTGATGCTGCCCTCCAAAAAGGCAAGGAAAATGGCTTCGACTGCGATGCCCATCCCCAAATGAAACAGTTTTTCATCCACTACATCGACAGCCATACTGAAACGAGTGCCTCTGTGTGAGTACGCTCAATTGACTAAATTCTGACTAAAGCGATGTTTTTTAAACAGTTTTATCTTGAAAGCCTGGGCCACGCCTCCTACCTGATTGGTTCTGAAGAAACCGGCGAAGCGCTGGTGCTCGACGTACGCCGGGATGTCGATACCTATTTTGATACAGCCCAACACCAGGGCATGCAGATCAAGTACGCCGCCGATACCCACCAGCACAACGACTACCTAACCGGCATTTGTGAACTGCCCGAGCGGGGCGATGTACAGCTGATTGGCAGTGCCCGCGCCGAGCTCGGCTACAGCGTAAAAGGCATGGGAGACGGCGATCGCCTGGAGATGGGCGAAATTGTGTTTGAGGCGATGCAAACACCGGGCCATACGCCAGAACACATGAGCTTTCTCGTCACCGATCGGGGTCGCGGCGACGAGCCGGTGATGCTGCTGTCGGGGGGAGCCCTGCTCGTGGATGATGTGGGTCGTCCCGACCTGCTAGGGTCTGATGAAGACATTCGCCGCCACGCCGGGCAGCTCTGCCAAACCCTCCAGGAAAAAATTCTCAAGCTGCCGGATTACGTTGAGGTCTACCCTACCCACGTAGCCGGTTCCCTCTGTGGCGGCAGCATCGGTAGCCGTCTCTCCACCACCATCGGCTACGAACGCCGCATGAACCAGATGCTGGCAAATCTGGCGTCCCAAGATGAATTTACCCAGCAGTGCATGGATTTATCGGAGCTGCCTACCGTGCCGCCCTACTGGCCTCGGATGCGCAAAGCCAACCAGGCAGGACCGCCCCTGCTGGGCGTGCTAGCCGGTCCACCGCCGCTGACGGTCAACCAGTTTGAGCAATTACAGAAAGACGGTGCCCTGGTGGTTGACTGCCGCTCTCCTGAAGCTTTTGCCAGCCACATTCCGGGGGCCATTAACGTGGCTCTCAGCTCGTCGTTTGCCACCTGGGCCGGGTCAGTGCTGCTGCCGGATGTTCCGCTGACTTTGGTGCTAGAGCGTTCCAGCGATCTGTGGGAGGTTTACTGGCAACTGCTCCGCATTGGCTACGATCTACCCAAAGGCTGGCTGGCTGGCGGCATAAAAGCCTGGCGCACAGCGGCTCGCGAGATTGATTTTTTGCCGTTATGGAGCGTCCATATGCTGCAAGAACAGATGCAGCGAAATGATGATTTGTTCGTGCTGGATGTGCGCCAGCAGGGAGAGTGGAATCGCGGGCACATTCAGGGGGCGACCTTTATCACCGCCGCTGAACTGCCCAAACGGCTGGATGAAGTACCTAGAGATCGCCCCGTTGCGGTGGTCTGTGGCAGCGGCTACCGAGCCTCCGTTGCGGCGAGTTTACTCCAGCATCATGGCCGGGAAAGCGTCGTCAATGTTTTGGGCGGTATGAGCGCCTGGAAGCAGGCTAATTACGAAACCGTTTGATGTAGATGAACGGAGTTTTCAGTTTCTCACGATAGGGGGTGCATAGCATGATGGTTTTTCCAACACCTAAATATCAAAGAAAAATAAACAGGACTTACGCATTGACAGTTGAGTAAATTTGTGGGTTGAAATTCAAAGGTGTTGTATCCCCTAGTCCTTTGCGTATTCTCACTAAACCCTCCACCGCTCATTGCACGATCGATCTCTATGTGCGCTATCTGCTGGCCCAACCACAAGGGTCCGGCTGTTGCGAACTGGCTGAGATCCTCAAGACGGTGTCCCACGACAGCATCAATCGTTTCCTGTGCCGAGAACGCTATGTACCCAAGGATCTCTTTGACGAGCTCGTTGCTCAAGGCTGGATTGATTTAGTCGGGGGTGTTTTGAGCGCAGATGATACGGTGCTAGAGAAACCCTACGCCCAGCGAAAAGCCACGGCGCTCTTAGGCTATTTCTGGAGCAGTAAAGCCGCCAAGCCGGTGCTGGGACTCTCGCTGGTCACGCTCTACTACACCAGCACTAATGGCTTGCGAGTGCCGATCAACTACCGGCTCTATGACAAAGCGGAGGGTAAAACCAAAAACCAATACTTTCAAGAGATTAGGACTTACGCATTGACAGAATCGACAAAACTAGGATTCAAGTGGTCCTACCCATCAGAGGTGCTTGAAGTATGAACTGGCGAGCGACGTCCTGATAGAGATGACGTTGGAGCTCATACCAATTGCCTAACTGCTGGTGCCAGACTTGCAACTCCAACTCGACAAAGGCCCGTAGGGCGCAGAAGATATGGGTGTCAATGGCTTCCTTCAGGCGCACCCGAAAACGTTTTAGAGCACACAACTGTTTCCCAGCCCGGTGAAAACATTCAATGCCCCAATGGAGGGTATGCAATTGCTCAAAGTCATCTGCACCGGCTGCTCTGACAACCGGGCTCATGGGCCTGAGTCAATCACCAGTCTCTCCATGTCCTGCCTTTCTTCTACCGCAGAATGAAGGTTGCTGAGTTGTCCCTTCACTCCACAATCTGAACATACAAGTCAATCAGAGCCAAGACATAGGGGACCATTTTATGGTCCCCTATGTCTTGGCACATATAATGAGCTTCATAGACCTCGACTAAAAGTCTGATTGTCTTTGTGTCTTGGCAAGAATATTATCAGGCTGACTCGCAATACTCTACAAGAGAACAATATGAGACAGACTTCCTAAGTACGTAACCGACCCCTCTAACAGTTTGAATTAGACGAGGATCTCCAGCTGATTCTAGCTTATTTCGAAGACTGCTAATGCATACATGGAGTACATTTGAACCGCTTAAAAATTCATAATCCCAAATAGTTTCAAGCAAGCGGCTTTGCCCTATAACCTGCTTTGGATGGCGTAATAAATAACTCAGCAAGTCGAATTCTTTAGGTGTTAATTCAATCCGATGATCGCCACGATAAACCTCATGACTTGTCAAACATAAAGACAGGTCTTCGAACCTGAGAATATTGGCCTTCTCAGTTGATTTCCAGCGCATTTTTAGCCTGACCCTCAGCAGAAGCTCAGTCAGGTTCAATGGCTTAAATATATAATCATCAGCCATCCAGTCGGAAACCTGTACTCTCTCACTGTCAACAACAAGGATGATTTTGAGATGAGGATTTGTAGTCTGTAAACGACGGCAAACTTCAATTGATGATAGACCTGGTGCCGCTTCATCTAAGATCAATAGCTTTGGTTGGGTTTTACGCACAGTGATGAAGCCGGAAGTGGTGTCAGCTTCTGCGATGACATTGTAACCTTCTACCTCAAGCTCTATCTGCATGAGCTGCCGCATTTTCTCATCATGAGAAATCACCAAAATTTCAGTGTCCATTTTGTCTACTCCCATCATCAGTAGAGCAGTTTACAAATCGTTTTACGAAAAGCTTCGTGCTTGCTCTCTACCTAGGTTAAGAGAATGTGATGAAATCATGATGAAATTAAGGGCTTGATATTAATCGATTTCTGATGAGTTTTGCTGTGTCCGCAAGATTGAGATTGGTAAACTAATGGTGAAAACGCTGCCTTGGCCCAACTCACTCTTAACCCGAATATTGCCGCCATGGGCCTGGGCGATCGCCAGCGCAATCGCCAGTCCCAATCCTGAGCCACCGCTCTGGCGGGAACGAGCTTTCTCAACTCGATAGAAGCGATCGAAGATTTTGATCTGGTCCTCTGGTGCAATGCCGACTCCAGTATCTTCAACCGTCACCACCGCTTGATTTTTTTCGCCTTCAGGAAACGTCTTACGAATCGCCTGCTGCAGCCGGATGCTCACTTTTCCGCCTGCGGGTGTGTGTTGGAGGGCATTGCTGACAATGTTGAACACCAACCGATAGAGGTGTTCTTCGTTGCCCATGACGATGATCACAGGAGCTTTTGGTTGGTCAAGAATGAGGTGAACGTTGTTGGCGATCGCTAGTGCTGCCAGTTCTTCCTCAATATCGCTGAGAATATCCTGCAAGCAGCAATGTGTTTTAGCCGGTGGAGTTTGGATATCCAATCGAGACAGTAGCAGCAAATCGCTCACGAGATTGGCCAAGCGATGATTTTGACGGGTAATGACCTGCAGCATTTCACGGGCTTCAGCATCGGAAATTTCCGGCAGACGCATCACCGATTCTGTGGTGGCCTGGGTGGCTGTCAGGGGCGTACGCAATTCGTGGGCAGCATCGGCAGTGAACTGTTGAATCTTGTGATAGGAAAGCCGTACTGGTTTGAGAGCCAGCCCCGCTAGCCACCAACTCGCCCCCGCAATCAGCCCCATTGTGATTGGCAAACTCAGCAGAATTATCCACCGAATTGTTGCCAAGTAGTGAGCGAAGTCATCGAAGGAACGTCCCACCAGCAGAGTCGCAAGTAGGACATCACCGCTTGATGTCTTTATCGGTATCGCGATTTGTCGATACTCATTGCCTGCCTCGTCCTTCAAGCTCTGCCAGGCGGGCTTGGTACTGGTCACAGGTAGGCCCATCGGGTAATTTCCAGCAGTTGCCATCAATTCATCAGCCGGGTCAAGCACCCGAATGTAATAACTTCCTCGATACAGGGTCTCGCCATGATGGCCGCGAGAACGCTCAAAGGGAACCAGACACCCTTCGCCAGCTACGCATAAATTGGGTAGCAAATTGGGCGAGACTTCATCAATCGGCTGATCAACGGCGAGCGTTTTCTCTAATGCGCTGTGAACAGTTTCTGCAACAGATTTGAGTTCGCGATCAGCAGTGACGCGATGGGCATGGGCAATAGCTTCGTACACCGCCAGCCCGCACAATCCTAAAACTATAGCCATCACTCCGGTATACCAAACTGTCAACTGCCAGCGGCTGCGGCGAAACAGCTTAGTGGGAATTAAAGCGGTATCCCATGCCATAGACGGTCTCAATAATTTCACTACAGCCATAGTTGGCTAACTTGCGGCGCAATAGTCGCATTTGAGCCGCAACAACATTACTACTCGGTTCACTGCCAAATTCCCAAAGCTGATTGAGCACTTGCTCACGAGTCAGAATTTGGTTTGGGTGCTCCATGAAATATCGCAGCAGCTGGAACTCTTTTTGCGTCAATTCAATCTGCTGTTCGGTGTCTTTGGAAGTCAGAAAAGCGATGCGGCGATTGCAATCCAGCGTGAGTGGCCCCACCTGTAGCTTACTGGGTTTCAGTTCGGGCGATCGTCGCTGTAAAGCACGCAGTCGGGCCAACAATTCTGCCATGCTAAAAGGCTTGACCAGATAATCATCGGCCCCGGCATCCAGGCCAGTAATGCGGTCTTCAATCTGGTCTTTGGCGGTGAGCATGAGGACAGGTAGGGCATGGTGGTGAAATCTAAGCCACTGACACAATTCAATCCCTGACTTCCCCGGCAGCATCCAGTCAAATACAGCTACAGCGTAGAGTGACGAATCGTACTCTAAGTGGGACAACGCCTCATCCCCCGACTGCACCCAGTCCACCACGTAGGCTTCCTGGGTCAGGGTACGCTTGATGGCTTGGCCTAGATCAGGCTCGTCTTCAACCAGCAGAATCCGCATAGAAATGACACCGACTACTTACCAATGATAGGTTCTAGCTTCTTGGGAGTTCGTCTCCCCCCACGTCGCTTTAGCCATTGCGTCGCATCGTCGATGAAAGAATAGACCACTGGCACTACCACCAGGGTCAGCAGCGTTGAGAACAGCAGTCCCCCCAGAATCACCGTGGCGATAGGTGAATAGGCGTCCATGCCAATTTCCGGGAAGAAGGCCAGCCGCACAATCACAATCACCGTGGTCAGGGTGGTCATGGTAATCGCCTTCAGCCTCACCGGGCCTGCCATGCGAATGGCCACATCACGGGGCACTCCCTCTTCGCGTTTGGCCAGAATCAGCTCCAGCAGCAGAATCGCCGCCGAGAGCGACAGCCCTGAGAGAATCACAATGCCTAAAATCGATACGCTCGACAGGGTTTGCTGAGCTAGAATCAATCCGCCGAAAACGCCGACCAACTGCAGCGGCACTGAGAGCATCATGACTAGGGGATGTATGAAGGAGCCAAACTGAATCACCAGAATCAAATAGATCAAAATTAGCGATACCAGCAATCCCTTGAGCAGGCGATCGAACTCGATCATCATGTCGGTCATATCGCCCATAGAGTCAACGCCGTAGCCTGGAGGAAAGTTGAGCTCCTGACCGGCTCGCATAGCGATCATCATGGACAAATCCATCGACGCAGGTCCACCCTTGCGGTAATAGCCGTTGACGTACACCACCCGCTTACCGCCCACATGCTCAATCAGAGTCGGGCCGTTTTGACGTTCTAAGGTGGCGACGGTGTTTAGCGGCACTTGCTGTCCCATCGGCGTTGTAATATAGGTGCCCGCCAGATTATTGAGGGTGCCTCTGTCTTCCTCTTCGTACCGCACCAAAATAGAGTTCTGCCGCAAGTTCGGGCGATTGTAGTAGCGCTGGGTAAAGCCGCCATTCAGGGCATAGCGGGCCTGCTGAGCCACCATCCGCACATTCAGGCCCAGTTCTTCCGCTCGGCGGCGATCAACCGTGAGCTGATATTCCGGTTGAGTCAGCGCCGAACTAGTCTGGGCCATCACCAGGCCAGGAGTATCTTCGGCAATGCGGAGGACACCCTCGGCGAGACGGTGCAGGACTTCCAGGTCTTCCCCATACACAGCGAGCTGGATCGGCGCGGCGGAGGTGGCCATCACGTCTACTCCCATCTCCTTGAGGCCAATGCGGCGCAGACCGGGAATGGTGCGACGAGCTTCCGCTTCCACGCTGTCCATAATTTCCCAGATGTCGCGATCGCGCTCATCCTCCAGGGTGATAATCAGCGACGCCGAGTTGACGCTGCCCATGCTGTAGCCGGTGAAATAGGTACTGTTGCGAGTCAGCTCAAAGCCTGTTTGGGCAGAGACTTTGGTAATATCGGGTTGGGTGAGTAGGAGTTGCTCTAGCTGGTAAACGCTCTCGTCCGTTTTCGCAAAGGAGGTCCCGGCCTCCATTTCCAGGGAGGCCATGAACTGACCGGAGTCGCCCAGGGGCATCATTTCTTGGGGCACGAAGGGGTAAATAGCAATGGCCAGCACAATCGCAGACCCCGCGATCGCCAGTGTAATTTCGCGATTATTCATGCAGCGATCGAGCAGCCAACCGTAGCCCTGTTCCAGTTTCTGGAAGCCCACCCGCACTGGCGTGGTCAACCATTGCAGCCAGGTTTGTCGTTGTCGTCTCTCCTGAGGTGGTTTCAGCACAAAGGCAGCAATCAGCGGAATCAGCGTCACCGAGACAATTAGCGAGGCGATGAAGGCGAACACCATGGGCCAGACGATGCCCACAAACATCAGCCCGGTCAGTCCTCCGGCGAGAATGGTCGGTAGTAACGCCGCAATCATTACGCAGCTGGCTGCCGCACTGGCCAGAAACACCTCCCCAGTGCCCTTGATAGCGGCCTGCATCGGGCGGAAGCCTGCTCGCAGCTTCTGATCAATCGAGTCAATCACAATAATCGAGTCATCCACCAGCTTACCGATCGCCATCATCATGCCAATCAGAGTGGACGAGTTGAGGGACATCTCGATGGGAATGAAGGGCAGGGTGGAGAGAGCCAGGGACGTAGGAATGGAGATCATAATGATCGCCGTCGCCCGAAAATCTTCCAAAAAGATCAGAATCACGATGCCCGCCAGCAGCACGCTGATCAGCAGCTCTTGAAAGGTGCTGTCGAGAATGATGTTGACCAGATAAGAGTTGTCGTAGGCTTTCTCAAAGCTGAGACCGGGATTTTCTGCCTGAATCTTCTCTAGCTCGGCCCGCACCTGCTTAATCACCTGGGGTGAGCTGGAGTCCGGCTTCTGAATGACGTTGACGGCCAGCGCCGCCTCGCCGTTGTAGCGGTAGCCGCTGCGTCGCTCCTCAAAAGTATCCTTTACCGTGGCCACATCGCGGACGTAGACCACCTGCCCGTCCTGCTCCAGGATGGGGTAGTCCATCACATCGGCGGCACTGAGCGCTCGCTTATCGGCCCGCACCAGAATTTCGGAATCACCCTGGGTCAGAACCCCCGCGCCTTGGCTGACGTTGTTGGCATCGATCGCATCGCGCACCTGCAAAATGGACAGGCTGTAAGCTGCGAGCTGCTGGCGATCAACCACCACCTGCAACTGTCGCCGATAGCCCCCGAAGATGGATACCGCCTGCACATTGGGCACCTGGGTTAGGCGATCGACCAAAGTATTGTCGGCAAACTCACGTAGCTGTACTGGATCCCAGCCTTCCCCCTGGAGCGCTAGGGTCAGCACCGGACGGTTCAGCGGGTCAATGGGCAGTACCCAGTAGGAACGGGAGTTAAAGCCATCCAGTTCGATATCGCCCTCGGCTGCCGTCATCACACTTTGCACCGACTGCACGGCGTCGTCAATGTCTCCCCCCCAAGCAAACTGAATCGTCACCAGAGACATATCCTGCTGGGAACTAGAGCGGATGAACCGCACCCCGTCCAGCACCGTCATCCGCTGCTCAATCGGCTTGCTGATGTAAGTTTCCACCTCTGTGGGCGAGGAGCCCGGTGCCATCGTGACGATGGAGACTAGCGGACTTTCCACATAGGGCATCATCCGCACCGGCAGCAGAAACAGCGTCAGCACCGACAGCACCAGCACCGCGATATACAGAGCCGCGACGACAACGGGATGCTTGATAGACCATTGGGTGAGAAAGCTTTTCATCAATAAAGACCAATGTGCTTAGAGTCGATAAAGCAGGTATTCTAAATACGCGAAAGAGGGACACAAAGCCTTATGTCCCTCAAGCCGTTTGCCCAGGTAGCTATTTCACGTCGAGCTCGAAGGTCGCTTCGCCAGGCATCGCAGCATCGGCGGATGTCACTTCCATCATCCACATGCCTTGCATGCCCAGATTGGTCATGACCTTGTACTGACCCGGTTCTTCACCTGGTTCAACAACTGCCATCGTAGTCATGGGTTCCATGCCATCCATTCCCATCGAGAGGTCTACCTGTAAGTCTTCGACCTCAACCGGCTCATTCGTGGCAGAGTCAGCGACCTGTAAGACCAACTCCGCATCCCCCATCGGCACTGAGCCATCTTCAGGAGAAACAAGAGCGATCGCCACACCTTCAGCCGCAGGAGCCTCAGTAGTTTCGGTGGCTGGCGCTTCCGTCGTGTCTGCGGTCGCTTCAGGTTCAGCTTGATTAGCGCTACCACAAGCTGCAGTTAAGAAAACGAGTGGAAGTATCAGAAACAGAACTTTTTTCATAGAATCCTCGAATGAATTATTGATTGGGGAATACACACAAAAATTTGCTATGTAGCACTACATGTAATACATAGCGCTACTCAACCGGCACGGTGATCAGGGATTGGCCTTGGTAGTCAGGGTCGTTGACCTCAACTTTGATCTGCCACTCTCCGGCCATGCCGAAGTGAGTCTTGACCTGGAACTGTCCCGGCTGTCCCGTCGATTCAAGCTGCACCATCGTGGTCATCGGGGCCATGTTGGGCATGGGCATCGTGACATCGACGGCTACATCCTTGACAGGCAATGCTTCCTGAGTGTCGGGGTCGCGCACTTCTAGCATGAGTTCTGCCGCTCCTGGCTTAAACCCCTGGGTTGGATCAGGTTCGACGATCGCTACCTCGACACTCCCCTGACTGCTATCGCCCAGCATCGGCACAGGCATACCCGCATCATCGACCACCGCAACTTGCGCACCCGGCGTCAGGCGGCTGTGACCGGAGGTAATGACCTGATCGCCTGGGTTGAGACCACTAGTAATGGCGATGCGATCGCCGTTCACCATACCGGTTTCTACCGTCCGTCGCTCGGCAGATGTACCCTCCATCACCCAAACGGACGGCTCACTGTTGTACTCCACCAAAGCTGCTTGAGGCACCGATAACGTATTGCTCTGACTCTTTGTCAGCAGCGTCATTTCCAAATACTGGCCCGACAGCAAGCGCCCCTGGGGATTATCGATCAGCGCTTCCACCACCACGGTACGAGTGTCGTTGTTGGTCTGAGGAAAGATGCTAGTGACACTGCCGGTCAGCGGTTCGTCTGTAGCTCCCGGCACCTGGGCGCGAATCGGGGTGCCCACTCGAATATAGCCTGCATCTTTTTGGGCCACGTTGGCCTGCAGCCGTACCCGCGAGTAGTCGCCAACTTTCAGCACGCCCATCCCCGGCTGCACCACAACACCCGGATCAACCATTCGGCTTTGGACAATGCCGCTAATAGGAGACTGAAGCGTAGTGTAGCCCTGCATTACAGCGGCGGTATTGACTCTGGCTTCCGCCTGTCCAACCCTGGCTCGTTCTCGCTCGACCTGGGCTTGTAGTCGAGTGAGTCCGGCTCTTGCCTCTGATAGAGCGGCTTCCTTGGCGGCCGCATCGGTAGCCACAGCGTCATACTCTTGCTGAGAGGTCGCGCCCTCAGCAGTGAGCTTAGCAAAGCGATCTTTCTGAAGATTCAAGTAGTCCAGCTCTGCCTGAAGACGAGCAATTTCCTGCCGTTGCTCATCGATTTCCACCTCGCTCACCTGCAAGGAAGTCAACGTTACATCAGCCTCAGCATTGGCTTCCGCTAGCTCAGTGGAGCGCTCATCGGCAATCAAGTCGGCTAAGACCTGTCCTGCTTCGACGCGATCGCCCGGATATACAGAATAGTTGGTCAACTGCCCCGCCACACGGGGATATACCACCGCTTCCTGGTAGGGCATGATTGAGCCGGTGTAAGAGACTCCTGCTTCAAACGTTCCGGCCTGAACCACTTCAACGGTGACAGGCACCGGGTTAAAAGCCCCGTCCACCTGCATCATGTCATCGTGAGACATGCCCGACATACCATGGCCTTCCATACCCGCCATGGAATTAGATGGTTTAATCAATTGAGTGGTCAGCAGAATACCGCCACTCAGAAGAGCAAACACCCCGAGCCCTAACAACGCTCGACCATACTGACGATGGGCCGGTCGTGAGGTTGCATCTCCTGTCGGCTCCAGCGATGAGTCCTGGAAAGACAACACTTCAGAGCTAATTTCCGAAGCGTCTATGCTGGAATCGTGACTATCGGTTTGAGATGAGGGTGGTTCCAAAGACATCGGCGTATGGAATCGTAAAAGATTGACTCTGCAAAACTATCAGCCAATTATGAAACCAGGATGAAATCGCTCCCAGATTCACCAATAGAGATAGCGGCTGGTCAGTACTCATAGGGGGCTTCGGGTTCCGGAATCGGCGTGAGGGCAGCGGGTGTAATCGCAACTCGCCGAGCACTATCCACTTCCAGCGTTTCCATCACCCCTTCAATCGCAAGCCAACTATCCTGAGGGTATTCGCTACGACGCTACTCCAATATCACGGGCAATCCCACAGGTGCCGCATCCAGGAGGCAGTGACGGATCATAAAGCGGGTAATCATGAAAATGTTGTCGGGAAGCTCTGGCGGATGCACCACAAAGCCAGAAACGTTGACCTTATTACTCGCATAGGAATCAGGTTCAGGATAAACTGCCAGGGGTCTTGCCCAATCACTCAGCGTGCGGTCTTCGGGACAGGCACCTCCCGTAAACCGTTGCACCTGAGGTTGGGTTGGCAATCCCACTACCATGTAACCCTCCTGAAGGGCAGCATGTTGCCGAATAAGGTCTTAATGTGTTGGCCTCCAGAAGGCGGGGCTGTGTTCGTCACCGTCACAAAGGTTTTAGCGATCGCCAGCTCTAGCAACACCACTCCCGCCAACACCACTACCCAGTAGTAGCGAGGATGAATCAGCAGCCTCAACTGATCCGTCGCCCGATAGTAGAGAAACAAAATGCCCCAGACAGACAACGCCAGAATGTGCCAATAGGCAGGCTTGAAGGGAAAACGATAGCGTCTGAGGATAGCCAAATTCACGCAGTCAATCCGATTCAATCAAAGCTGTAATCTACTCAAAAAATGTGAAACAGCGATGAAATGAAGCAGCTACACTGTGACTTCAACTGATTCGATGAGGGGACAAATATCGCCTGGTTGTGGATGAGGTTGGTCAGCGGCCCAACTATCGCGATACTGCTCCAGTGCAGACTTAAACGCCACCATCTCTTGAATTTGAGCCTCAAGCTGCCTAATCTTGTCTTGCAGCAGCGACTGCACAAATTCGCAGGGCACATCGCCCCGATGATGCACGGTCAGCACTTCGCCGATACCTTCCAGAGAAAAGCCCAGGGTCTGAGCCTTTTTGATGAACTGCACCTGCTGCCCGGTTTCCGGCGCATAATAGCGATAGCTGTTTTCACCGCGCTCTGATTGGATCAGCCCCAGACTTTCGTAGTAGCGCAATGCACCTACGGCAACGCCGGTTTGCTTTGACACTTCCCCAATTTTTAATCCGGTAATGATGGCCATCAGGTTCTCCGAGTCGTACTTTCTTCTACTCAAGCCTAAACCTTTTAGTCAGCTTTAGAGTCAAGAGGGAAGAGCAAATAGAAATGACGTTTTTTCACTCCTATTTCATTATTGTCTGTCATGGTGCTTGGTTGAAGCACTTGTGCCACTCTCAATGCATTCGAGTCTAAAGTTTTTTTATACCATCAAACATCACTCGATAGAGGCAGCGATCGCCTTGCTATTGGCGATACTCTATGTGCCTCTCATTTGGTACTGGATTGATGGTTGGCTGAATAAATCAATCAGCATTGAGCATGAATATTTTTCCTACGCGCTCATCGGGTTTCCGTATGCCGCCTGGATCGCTTGGCAATCCAGACATCAATGGCGTAATTTGCTCAGCAACGGCAGCTTTTGGGGAATATCGCTATTGGCCTTAGCGGCCACGTTCTATCTCAGCACAGTGCAGAATCTGATCAATCTGTCTTTCCCCCTCATGCTGGGTGCAGTGGTTCTCATTCTGAAGGGATTGAGCGGCTTGCGGCTGATGAGATGGCCTTTGCTGTTTGTTTTGCTGGCAACACCGACTGAGTTGCCCTACATCATTGCGCCCTACTTGATGCCATTACAGCGCCTGAATGCCACGATCGCGGCCTTTCTGTTGACGCAAATCAGTATGGATGTCAGTGTTAATCAGATCTACATTCTGGTGAATGAGCGCATTGTTGAAGTGGCTCCCTACTGCGCTGGGCTGAAGATGCTGATGACCAGCCTGTACGTAGCTTTGATGATACTCCATTGGACGGGCAACCTACAGTCTCGATCGAAAACCCTTTCGCTACTAGCGGGAGCGGCACTCATCAGCGTGGTAGGCAACATCGTTCGCAACACTCTGCTAACGTTCTTTCACGGCACCGGACGCACTGACTGGTTTGAGTGGCTTCATGTGAGTTGGGGGGGAGATGTGTTTTCAGCACTGCTACTACTCAGCGTGGTTCTACTGATGAACGGGATTGACCGAGTGGCCAATTCGCTGACGCTCTCTCCAGCAGGTAGCACAGAGCAAGACAATTTTTTCTGACTCAACTATGAGTCGTTATCAGGGTGCTGGCAGCAGTTGTGTCCTCGCCCAAGCGCTAAGCTGTTATACCAAACAAGTTAAAGAAGGATTTATGAGCAGTCAATTAGCAGCACCCCGTTTTTTAGTCGTCGGTTTTATGGTGGGCAGCCTCACCTTTGCAGGTTGTAGTTTGGTCACGAACGACGGTGCATCTTCCACTCAGCCGACTAGGGCTGAGCAAGTCGCATTTAACCAAGAACTCACGGTCTTTCGGAGTCCCACCTGTGGCTGTTGCGGCCAATGGATTGAGCACATGGAAGCTGCTGGCTTTACCGTCAAAGACAACATGACGGAAGATATGACGGCGATCAAAGAGCAGTATGGCGTCCCTGCCAATCTGGCTTCTTGCCACACCACGATTGTGGACGGCTACGTGGTGGAAGGTCACATTCCGGCTGAAGATGTGCAGCGGTTGCTAGCTGAAAAACCGGACGTTGCGGGTATCGCCGTTCCCGGAATGCCCATCGGCTCGCCTGGGATGGAATCAGGCGATTACGTTGAACCCTACACCGTCTTCTCCTTCACCAAGTCCGGGGAGACTGCCGCCTTTGCAGAGCATTCTTAGACTGACGAGACCTTATGTACCCCCCTGTCGATCCCATCATCTTTCACATCGGCCCCCTTGTCCTACGGTGGTATGGGGTGCTGATGCTGACGGCTATTCTGGCAGCGGCTCTGGTAGCCAGTCGTGAAGTGGCCCGCAAAGGCGAAGACCCTGACAACCTTTGGGACACGCTCTTCTGGATTCTAATTCCAGGCTTTTTAGGAGCACGACTTTACTATGTGTTTATTCAGTCGCCACGGGGGGAATCTGGCCTTGGTTACTACCTGCAGAACCCGGGCGAAATTCTCAAGATCTGGGGCGGCGGTATTCATATTTTTGGCGGCTTCATTGCGGGTGGCATCGCACTTTGGCTGTTCACCCGCATCCGGAAGCTGAACCCACTACCTTACCTAGATGCGATCGCCCTGGGATTACCCCTAGCTCAGGCGATTGGACGTTGGGGTAACTTCATCAACCAGGAGCTCTATGGGCCACAGACGACACTACCCTGGGGCTTACGTATTGATCCACAACATCGGATTCCGCCCTATAACGATTTAAGTGCCTATCCCGGAAGTTCGCGGTTTCATCCTCTTTTCCTATATGAATCGCTCTGGAATTTTCTCGGATTTGCCATCCTGTTTTGGATTTCGCGTCGGTTTCAGAAAGAGTTAAAGGAGGGGGATATGGCCCTGCTATATTTAATCTGGTATCCATTCGGTCGCTTTTTTATTGAGTTTCTGCGGACAGATTCGTGGTTCTTTCCTGGTACGCCGTTCAACGTGGTACACATCTTGTCTGCGATCGCGGTTATCGGTGCCGCCATTGGACTCTATCTTCGGCATCGCCCTGGTACAACTTAAGGCTCAAACGCTTGACTCACGTCAACTTTGACAACTCTTTGAAACTGTCGCCCTCGTCCAATCTATAGTTGAACAAACAAATTCTCACCGTAAATCTCGACGCCGCACAACCTAGCGATTCAACGTCTGGCCTATTATCTTCGGTCCGATTGGCATTACTGCACTGACAGCCACCGTTATCCCATTCTTGGCATTTCGGAATCGAGCTGAGCGGGTTGCCTTTGAACCGAATACTGAAGCAGGCACCGCTGCCCTCGCTGCGGTGGAAACCTTCAGCGATCAAGGGCGAACTCACGTTGCTCCAGGACAATCGGTCAACTACGACGGCGAGTTTCCTACCTCTGGCCCCACGACCCGACTCCAGTCATGCCAGGAGTTTATACCGACGTGCAGCGTCCAGAACAACTTGTGAATTCGCTGGAGCATGGCAACATCGTTATCTATTACGACCAGCCCGAGGCAGAAACCATGAAAGCTTTAGAGAGCTGGGCGGATCAGTTCTCTGGCCCTTGGGAAGGGATCGTTGTGGCGACCAAAGCAGGTTTGGTCGCAGAAATCGTCCTCATCGCCTGGACGAAAAAGCTGGTATAGCCGGAATTTGATCCTCAGGCTGCTGCTACCTTTATCGATGAATATAAGGGACGGGGGCCAGAAAATCTGGTGCGGTAATCATCAGTCGGCCTACCCCAAACTGTATTGGAGGGTGATGACTAGTGCGATTGCCCAGTCAAACCCGACACACAACGGCGGATACCACCGCTGGGGAATCTGCGCACCAACGTGAACGGGATGGTGAAAGAAATCCCAAATCCCGTGCAGAATGTAGCCTGCGATTAGTGCCAAGGGGGATACCCAGAGACCAATGAGAGCTAGTGCGATGCAGGTGGTTGCGATCGCTGCTTCCAGAAAAATGATTCGTCCCCATTTTTCCGCCAGCGCTGACCCGACATAGACCGCTCCAATTGCCGCTAGCGCCACGGCATACACATCCAATCTCGGTTGAGACGGTACCCAATGGAGGAGAATACCGGCTGCGATCGCCAGAAGAATCCCCAGCCCAAAAGACAGCCCTCCACGCTTCTCTTGGCCTACATAGCCGTCTGACGAATCTTGAAAACGATACATGGAGTCACCCTCCTAATATCTCCAGATACACGCTAAACCCTCTAGTAATTTGTAGGTCAACTCTTCATCTTGGGTCATTAGCATATCTAAAGGTTGACAGTGCAGTTAGCTATAGGGTTTAGGCTAGTGGCATGGATTGAAGAGGTAAATCACTATGACTAAGCGAATCGTTGAAGTATTTACTGCTGGCTGCCCACTGTGTGATCAGACGGTCAAATTGGTCAGAGAACTGGCCTGCGATAGTTGCAACGTTCAGGTTTGGGATTTGCGGGTAAATCACATTACCGAAGAAGGTCAGGAAAAACTTTCCAAATATGGAATTCATCGGGTACCTGCAGTCGTAGTCAATGGGACACTAGCCGAATGCTGCCAGACTCAACAGCCCATTTCTCGAGAGTCCCTGCTGGCAGCCGGTGTTGGGCAAGGCTAGAAAACCTAACAACACTCCTCAGCCTCTATGGATAGCTGCTGCAACGCTGAAACTGGATCTCCACTGGGTACTTGTCCTCAAGACGGCAGTCAGGGAAAGCCGATAAAACTCATCACGCTAAAAAGCCTACTGACCCCTGAGTCTCTGGCAGACCTTGATGCCCAGCAAGACTACTAGTTTTGCTCCCAACCGGAATGCTCGGTCGTCTATTTTTCCGCTGTGAACCAGTGTTTTATGCAAAAGCACCTAAAACAGCCTATTTATCAGAAAAACCTCAGTAAAACAGTGCCCGTTTACTACTGTTTTGGGCCGTACAGCTAGGGCAAGAGGGAAATCCTCTTGCCCAGATTAAGGTACATATTAAAGCAGGGCGCTGCGGATGTAAGGCCAATACCCCCAGGAAAGTTGCTGTTTAGAAAATATTCGTGCCTATCTCCAATCTCTGGGAACGCCGCAAACACACAGGTAGCCACAGCATCAGTAGTGCTCAATGATTAGTGAACAAGACTACTTGTCGTACCACGTCTGCCGCCACTGTTGCATCTGGTTGATTTCAGCTTGTTGAGTATCAAGAATTTTTTGGGCGACCTGGCGCAGTTCGGGGCGATCGCTCTTCTCCAATACCTGCTCTGCCATTGCCAGTGCCCCTTCATGGTGCGGAATCATGGCATTGATAAAGCGCAGGTCGAACTCAGCATCGGCCGTGCCTAAGTTTCCGTCCATCATCATGGTGGTTTGCATCTCCGGCGTCATCGCCATCGTGTGCCCCATCTGGGCATCATACATCACCAGTTCTGTCCCCGCCTCAGGATACCAGGCTTGCCGCCACTGCTGCATCTGGTCAATTTCTCCCTGCTGCGCCACAGTCACTGCCTCCGCTAGCTGCTTCATCTCGGATCGTTGGGAATTTTGCAGTACTGCTTCGGCCATCGCGATCGCTCCCTGGTGGTGCAAAATCATGCCATCAAGAAAGCGCAAATCAAATTCAGCATCCTTCGGCCCCAAATCCATCGTCATTGCATGGTCAGCCATAGGGGGATCGCCCATCGGCATGGTACGAGTCTCGGAACCTTGGGAAGTCATCTGGGAGGGACTACATCCAGCCAAAATCGCCGGCGCTGAGAGTAAACTCCCGACCAACACCCACGAAGAAAACGTTCGTTGCAGGCGCATATCGGTCTACATCCTTTTATAATCAAGCAGTGAATAACCGTCATCGGGTGAAGCATTGAAGCGCTAACTCACTCGAATAACGGCTGATGCTCATTATGAACCTAAAAAGTGAAATCAGGGTGAAATGATAACTGAGCTGATTTCATCCTCATTTCATCGTTAGAGGCAAAACTGCAACCGACGGCTTGCCTGGGTGGAATTCCGGTGTGGCTTGTTGCTACATAATGCTCAATCGTTCATTATTTCTAGGTGCTGATGGCTAAGTCCTAGCCTTGTCAAAGCATTACCTATATACAGGAAATCAGGAGATAAAGAGGAGTAGACTGATGACTCGCTGGCAACGCAGCTACTGGAAGATTATTGGTGGCAGTGCTATTGCTACTAAAGCGCCACTCACCCTCACCGCTGCGGCATTAGCCCACGGCGGTTCCCACGGGGAAGACGCCGAAGCCACCTCTCCTGTAACAGCAAGTGAGCACCACACACCTACCCCTGAAACGGCAGCGAGTAAAGAAATGCCCGAATCCTCCAATGCTGAAGGGGGGGTCATGCCTACCACTGATATACCGATGAAAGCCGATGAGACGACTATTGAAGTATCGCCAGCAACTCAAGGATCTCCAGTAGCGGTTTCCCGGGCTAATGTTACAGAAGAATTCTCAGTTGGTTTGGGAGAAGCTCTATTAGGATTCATCATTGCTGGCCCATTCCTGCTGCTGTCTCTAAAAAAGAAACTGCAATCCTAATGGTGTTTCCAAAGGTTTTCATACAGAAGCGTTCAGGCTCACCTGAGCGATGAAAAGAAAATTCAACCAGCTTCATCTACGACAACTCCATAGAGTATTAGTGCCAATCATGACGTTGCCATTGTTGCTGACGTTAGCTACGGGAGTTCTGTTTCAGTTTGGAGTGGCTAGCGATCGCACCAACGATTTTCTCTGGCTTTTGGAGCTACATCGAGGCAAGTTTGGGCAGATTGATCTTGATTTTATTTATCCCTTTCTGAATGCCCTAGGTCTTCTAACTCTTCTTATTACAGGCGTAGTTATGTGGCTGCAAACACCTAATAAAAGAACACGCACATCTAAATAGACAGAGTTTTTATATTTCGCACTCTTGCCTATTAAGATCCCGACCAATATTGTCTTCCAGGTGCTTTATCGTCGCATATGCTTCAAGCTGAGCTATCGCGATGTGGCTGAACTCTTCTGGCTGCGCGGCTTTCACTTTACTCATGAAACGGTACGTCATTGGAGCGAGCGCTTTGCCGCAGAATTCGCGGAGCATATTCGCAACAAACGTCAGCAGACTTTCGGTCGGATCTGGTACGTGGACGAGACCTACGTCAGAATCCAGGGTAAATGGTGCTATCTCTATCGCGGCATTGATGAATACGGCAATCTGCTCAATGTGCAGCTGAGCGAACATCGTGATATTGATGAATACGGCAATCTGCTCAATGTGCGGCTGAGCGAACATCGTGATACGGAAGCGGCCAAAGCCTTTTTCGAGCAGGTCTCAGAATTGATGCCAGAACCGCCCGAGCGCGTTGTGACCGACGGTCATAGCAGCTATCCGCGCGCTATTTCAGAAGTATTGGGCAAATCGGTTCAGCATGAGGTGTTCAAATCGGTCAACAATCCGGTTGAACAAAGTCATCGGAAACTGAAGCAGCGGTACTACCCGACAATGGGCTTTAGCAACGTGGAGACAGCGGGTTATTTCTGCGAAGCGGTGGAGGAATTAAATCAATTTTTGCGGGTGCGTCAGGCGATGGCAGAATACGTGTCTTTACCCGAGCGTAGGAGTCAGCTCAAAGCTCGGATGAGTGAACTCAGAGGCATGATCAAGGTCGCGTAAGGATAAGAATGAAATGATCGATAGGTCAGCGATCTCTTCTTTCGCAGATACAGTACTCAATTCTGACACTTAGCTTCGATTGCAACTCGCTGAACTCGAACACAAAATTGATACCCTCAAGCCCCCTTTCTTTCATGCCTGCGCAGCTCAGAGCGACTTAGAATCCTATAAATGCTAGTACACCTGTATGATTTAATGGGTCGTCTTGGCAGAAACCTCTAACAGTGCAGCAAAGAGTATTACTGGCACGAGGGCGAGACAATCAGCGAATCGAAACTCGGCTGGTTGAATTAGCTCAGAAGCATCTCGAAGACTTTGAGGCGCACTGGCATCCTATGCTGCAACAAGCTGGGGCAGAGGACAAATTTTGGGACTGGGTGGTTAAAAAGCGGATTTCTCTTTCCTCAGATAACTTTGAGGGCTACGCAATTGAATACGAAGGCATGACCCAGGGCTTAATGGCTATTGAAACTCAGTGGCATCGCTCTCAGATTGATCGCCGTCACCCCATCGTTTATGTTCAAGCGCTGGCATCGGCTCCCTGGAATCGTAAAATCATTCAGCCACGTCCTGAACTTCGAGGTGTTGGCACCACTTTGCTTCTCTTCGCCCGGCAACGAAGTTTAGAACTAGGCTATGAAGGACGAATCGGACTACACGCTTTACCCGGAGCTGAAAGCTTCTACGATAATCAAAATATGGCCGACTACGGCCCCGATCCTGAGCAGGAAAATTTGACATACTTTGAGTACGGTCGCTTCCAGAGGTGAGACATGGCCCAAGATGGTTTCAATTTTATGGATTTGCTCGAAGATGAGGTCTGGTTTGAGGCAGCCGTCAGGCACGAAGAATCGGTCAGTTGTGATGCGCTAGCTGGCTATGGTTGGGGGACTCATCTAGGAGCCGTCATGGAAAATCCTGAAGGCTACAGTCATTTTGCTCAGTTGCGGGCGATGGTGATTCAAGCGTGGAAGCAACTTGTAACCGAGTGGGACTTAGGCGTTGGGGCAGAGACGGCTGAAGCAAAAGGACAGGCACTCATTCTGGAGCGACTCCATCAGCCTGATCCTGAAATTCAGAAGACTTTGCTGACTTTGCTGGAAATGAAGCTCTCAAAACCCCAAGGAGAATGGGAAATGACTGAAGCAGTTCATAACCAGATT
The DNA here is from genome assembly GCF_030405905.1 of Sphaerothrix gracilis Ecp01. Lineage (NCBI taxonomy): Bacteria > Bacillati > Cyanobacteriota > Cyanophyceae > Nodosilineales > Nodosilineaceae > Sphaerothrix > Sphaerothrix gracilis. Next base: position 48,463 of record NZ_JASATW010000022.1, on the reverse strand, counting down.
CGTGCCGTCTTTGGCAAGGTGCTCTCCAAAGAGGATTGGCAGGCGATCGCCGCCAGTGCTAGAGATCGAATCTATGCTCAAGTGCTTGAGCACGACCTAGTTACACTAGAAAGTGTCGATTAAACAGCACTGATGGCCTTCTCTCCCGCAGGCGGCTGTTCTTCTTCCGTTAGGGCAACTAAACAATTCTAAATACAAAATTCTGAATGCAACATTCTGAATGAGCAATGCCCAATGAAAGAACTTTTTTGAATTTTGCATTTTGAATTTTGAATTGTTCTTGGTTGTCCTATCAAGTCTTCTACTATCTTCATTGGTTACTTTATAGCTAGTTGAGCGATCGCACTCACCAGATCCTGGGGCTCGATGGGTTTGGCAACATGGTGTTGAAATCCTTGTGCTAAGGCCCGTTGGCGGTCTTCTTCGCGGGCGAAGGCGGTGACGGCGATTGCCGGGATACTTCCTCCTTTAGTATTGGGTAAGGCTCGAATTTGCTGGAGGAGGGCGTAGCCATCCATGTCGGGCATACCGATATCGCAGATGAGAACATCGGGGGTGAAAGTCGCTAAATTTGCCAGGACTTCGGCTCCGGAGGCGGCAACGTGAGTCTCTGCGCCGTAGGCATCCAGAACCATTGCCAGCAAGTCGCGGGTGTCTTCACTGTCATCCACGGCCAAAACTTTGAGTCCCGTCAGGTCAACCTCTGTGGATGCAGGGGCGGTTAGCGGCGTACTAGCCTCCTGGAGTAGCGGAATTTGTACGGTAAACGTGGCCCCTTGCCCGACACCAGGGCTATTGGCTGCAATCTTGCCGCCATGGGCATCCACCAGATATTTGACGATGGCTAGCCCTAGGCCCAACCCGCCAGATTGGCGTGTGGTAGAAGCATCTTCCTGCCGGAAGGATTCGAACAAATGGGGGATAAAGTTGGGGCTAATGCCTTGGCCAGTGTCAGTGACGGTGATTTGAGCGTAGGCGGGATGGGGCAATGGAGAGATGGAGAGACGGGGGGATGAACCCTCGCCGACTCGCTCATTCACCCTATCACCTACGCAGTCCAGCCGCACGTCTACTCGTCCACCCTCGGGGGTAAATTTGATGGCATTCGAGAACAGGTTCCAGACGACCTGTTGCAGGCGGCCTTCATCGCCCCAGACTAGGCACGCCTCGGCACTGTTGAAATGGAGGGCGATTGACTTGGCTTGGGCGGCGGTTTTGACGACTTCTAGGGCGGCTTCAATCACCGTGACCAAGTTGACGGCGGTTTCGGCCAGACTGAGCTTGCCCCGCAGAATACGATTGACATCGAGCAGGTCGTCGATGAGCTGGGTTTGGAGCTTGGCATTGCGCTCGATGGTGGCGAGGGCGCGCTTTGTGGTGGCTTCATTAAAGGGTCTGGACTGGAGTATGGAGGCCCAGCCGAGGATAGGGCTGAGAGGCGATCTCAGCTCGTGGGACAGAATCGCCAGGAATTCGTCTTTGACGCGGTTGGCCTGTTCAGCCTCGGCGCGGGCAGCCTGTTCTCGCTGGAGCAATTCCCGGCGTTCCTGTTCGGTCTGACGCTGTTCGATCAGGTCGGCGGCTTGGCGGGCAAGCAGATCAAGGAACCGCAGTTCTCGTTCGCTGGGGCGATGGTGTTGCTGCCAGTGGGTGGACACCATGCCGATGGGGCGACCCGAACGGGTAATCAGCGGGGTGGACTGGGCTGAGCGCAAGCCCGCCTCAATGTGCATGCGGTAGGAACCGTCAGGGTCTTCGCTTTCAGGCACGTCGAAATCGACAAAGGTGCGCTCCCCCCTCGCCAGGGCAATGCCGCAGGGCGTGTTAGAACTGGCATTGACGCGGTAGAAATAGTCGGTCATATTGCGCTCAAAGCCCTGGGTCGCCAGCAACAGCAAGTCTTGGGTTGCTTCATCTAGAATTTGTACCGTTCCGGCATCCGCTCGGGTCAGGGCGATCGCGGCGGCCATGATTTCGTTATAGAGCACCTGAGTATCCTCTTCCGAGGTAAGGCGGGCGCTCAGTTCCCGCAACCGTTGGGTATCTCGCAGGTCGGCGGCAGTGGTGGCTTCGGCATTGGCCCGTTCCACGGCGGCCCAAGTGCGTTCGGCGGTTTCCTGCACCAGAGCAACTTCTGCTATCGTCCACTGGCGCAGGGTTCTGGAATGGATGACGAGGGTAGCGACCCAGCGATTTCCTTTAACGAGGGGGACGGCGATGGCGGCCACCACGTCAATTTGGGCATAGGCCGCTTTTTCCGCTTCGGTAAGTTCGCCTGTCGTCACATCGGTCAGAACAACGGTTTCCCCGTTTCTCAATTGCTCGGCGACGTTGCCAACATCCGTGACGCGAACGCTGCCTAGCACTTTAGGTACTCCCTCGCGCACGTAGTTGTCGTGGATCACGGTCGTTACATCATCCGGCAACGTGATGGTGTAAAACACGCGGTCAGCCTCTAAGTGCTCACCCACAATGCGCGACGCTGCCCGTTGAATCGCAATCGGGTCAGACAGAGATCGCAGCGCGTCAGACAGCTTGACCCGAAACGCATCCACTTCGGCAGCCGCTCGTAGTTGGGCCTCCGAACGTTTGCGATCGGCAATATCTCTGAACAAAACGGCGACCTGCCTGGCTTCGGGTTCACCTATGCGAAACGCATAGACTTCATACCAGGGATGAGAGGGCAACGCTGCGGCCTGGTGTTCAAACCGCATGGATTTGCCAGTCAGGGCGATTTTGCCATAAACATCGAACCAAAAAGTTTCGTGGGCAGGCACGAGTTTGAGTATGGTTTTGCCAATGGCGTGGGTGAGTCCGGTCTGCCCAATAAAAGCCGGATTTGCTTCGAGAAAGCGATAATCAAACGGCTTTTCCTGTGGATCGAAAAGTACCTCGATAATGCAGAAACCGACATCGATCGAATCAAACAAGCCCCGATATTTTTCTTCTGATAGGCGCAGGGCCGCTTCGGCACGGGCCCGCCTGACCGCATCCCAAATCCGCTCGGCAACTTCGGCAATCAGCTGTAGCTCGCTATCCAACCACTGATGGGCCGCCTGAAAGTGTACAAACAGTACCGCCACCAGTCGCCCTGCCTTGAGCAGCGGCACATTCACCGTAGCCCCTAGCTGCAATACGGCATGGGCCGTTTTTTCCGCATCACTGAGGGATGGGTCATTGGCGATATCGTCGCGGATAACCATCCGACCATCCTCAAATTCTTGTAGTAACTCCGCACCATAATCATCGTAACGATAGCGCCCCTCAATGCCCGGGACACCCTGGGTGTAATGGCGCGTGACGACGATCGTTTCATCGTTGTCGTCGGCTTCGGCATAGCCCACCCGATTGGCCCCTAAATGCTGACCGAGAATGCAAGCCGCCTGATAGTGAATTGCGTCGGCGTCGGCTAACGGACGGAGGGCATCGCTCAGTTTCAGCAAGAATGACTGTTGTTCAGCATTAGCCTGTAAGGCGGTTTCAGCACGTTTGCGGTCAGTAATGTCATAGGAGACGGCCAGCACCCCATAAATTTTTCCCCGTTCAGTCCGCAGCGGTGTGCCTCGCGAGATGTACCAGCGGTTATGGGCCTGATGCTCACACTCAAACGGTTCTCCCGCCAGGGCCATGCGGTACATAGGCTCATAGGTAGCGGCAAGATCGGGCGGCATCACCTCAAAAATGGTGCGTCCGATGAAATCTGTGGGTTGAAAGTGGGCGATCGCCAGCGCTTCCCCAGCAGCCATGGTGTAGCGCAGGTCGCGATCCACCACAAACGCCGCGCCACCCGGTAAGTTATCAATCAGGGCTATTGACCGTTCTTCGGCCAGCTTGCGTTCCACACTCTCCTGCTGGAGCGCCGTCCCTGCCACAGACAATTCTCTGGCCTGTTGCTGCTGCCGGAGCAGGGTGGCGGCGGCAAAGTCCGCCAGCCCGGTTATCAGCCGCACATCTTCCGAGTCAAACTGTCGCTGCGCGTCGTGGGTCATAATCCAGATGGTGCCGAGGGTCTGACCTTCTGCGATCAGAGGCAGCACCAAACTCTCGACCAGCGGTACCCCGACCTGCTGAAACCCGGTAAAGTAGCGCTCTGGATGGGAAAACAGCAGGGGCGCCCGCTGATCCAGACAAATCCCACAGGAGTAACACTCATAGGGAACGCAGTCTCCCATGTAGGAGGCCAGATGCCCCACCATCGCCACCCAGCGAAAGACAACCTTGCCATCGGGCTGAGTTTCAGACAGGTTGACCCCAGCAGTGCCCGCCTCACACAGTTCTACAGCCAGCTCCACCAGACGTTGCAGCATCTGCTCTGAAGCCTGGGCTAACTGCCAGGCCAGCGAGCGCATGGCCTGATTTTCGGCTTGCCAATCGGGCTGACGTGGCGAACGGCGAGCAAGTTCATCCGTAATGAGAATGTCGCCTAGCTGAATGGGTTCGGAGTGTTCTGACATGGGGGAATAGTCGTTCCTGATGGAGATGACTAGTGACTGACATATTTTTCTAAGAGTGCCTTTCGACCCGCTTGCAGAGCCGAATTAGACGCCTGACTCAACTCATCAAAAACGCTCTCGATCTGCTTGAGGGCCAGCGGTGACGGCTGCATGTGTCCCTTTTCCCAACGGTTTAATGTGCTAAAGCTCACCCCTATCAACGTTGAAAACTGCTCCTGGGTATAGCCCATCAACTGGCGCAACTCGCGCACGAAATCCCCCACCTGAGGCTGCGATCGCGGCAGGTCAGTACTTGGCAAACTGGGAACCAGATCTAATGGCATGGCAAATTGTCCTAGTTTTTTCGCTTACTCTATAGCGTCTGCTAAAACTGACAAATCTATCTGCAGAAAGAGGGAGCGTCTCAATCCATTAGACTGCATAAAGGATTGAGATATTTCTATGCTGCAGAGTCCTCAACGCCACATTCTCCTAATTCTGCCAGAAGTCGCTAAAACAGTTGGGTGCTAATTCCGTATAGTGCACTGTGTATTGAATATTTTTGTGCCCCCAATAGGGTTCTGTCGCAAAAAGAAGGTGAGGGTATGAAATCTCTCTTCCTTATAGCAACCTTAGATGATCATCTAAGGTTGGGAAGATCTCACTTTTCCTGTTAAGTGACAACCGCACAACCAAGCAGTTCAGCGAATCAGTTAGACGAAAATCTGGTTAGTTCGTTAGTTAGTTCAGAGGTTTTAACTGCCCTAACTCTGGTAGTTCAGCACCATCTAACTAACGGCCTGTCGAATTCCAAAATCATCAAAGATGTCCTGGGCTATAAAGCTGAAAAATATCAGCAGGGTAGGGCAATCTTGGATGAAATCAAGCGTAGTCTGTAAATTGGGAAAAGCGCTATAATCAGACTAATACTCTTAGGAATTGAAAGAAGCCCCCAGCATATTGCCAGGGGCTTTCCCATTTGCCTATTTTTTAGCCACTTGATAGCTCATATATGCAGCAGCAAAGTTAAGCAGCGCAGTGATGAAGGCCAGCAGCCAGATTAGCATAAATTCGTAACGGTACATAAACAGTGTCTCTCATCTGATTTACAGAAAAAGAGAACCGTGACTTACTTCTACGTAAGCACAATAATGGAGCCTATGCAAAGTTTTAATTTTGTTCACTTTGAAAATATCAGCCTATCTTCTCTGGGAGCACAAAACCCTTTTCCTTCAGGGAACGACTTCATCCCTAATAATTGATGCGCTTCGTTCCCTGAAGCAATTCCTCCGAACACTTGTCACCATGAAGTACTGATATGTCCCCTGTCGTTTCTAAGATGACGGCACGTACTTCAGATAACTCAAGGACGTTCGCCTCACGGAGCTTGGCAATTAGGTCGCTTCTTCCAACACGAGTCTTGATAAGTGCCTCGTCAAGTATTTTGCCGTCACGCATCAGTACTACCGGCGTATTTTGTATTAAGGCTTCAAACTTATCTGATGCCTTACGAAGGCGAGCAGTTACATATTGCACAATAAAGAGCGAGGCCATAGCTGCAAGTGATTGTACAAAAGCCTTCCAGCTTGTAGATTGGCTCGCTCCGGCAAGCAGAGATCCTACTGCCACCGTCATTACAAAGTCAAAATTGGTCATTTTAGAAAACGACCTGAGTCCATTGACACGTACAAGTACTACGACCCAAAACATAGCAAGTGCGGTCAGAATCAGGCCCCGAAGGATTACATCCAGTATTGGCTCGGCTACAAACATTACAACGGTCGTTCCCCCAAACTTTTTCCGTTTTTCCCGATATGAAAGGCTTGCTGCAAGCCAGACGGTTTTTTAAAGCTAGCGTCTTCTAGAGCTAAGGTAAATAAGAGCACTACAAGTCATTCCTTTACAGCGCTATCTGGGTCAGGTTGTCAGTCTGCTAGAGGCTGAGGATGAACGTCTGCTGGCGATCGCCATTGCAGCCCTGACCGGACGCAGACACACAGAGATCATTAGCAAGGGTAACTTTGAACTGACTGCCTATCTCTACGCGCTCCACTTTAGCAGTCAGCAAAAGAAAGCGCAGCCGCTCTCGTTTGATATCTTGACCCTGATTCCAGCCAAAGACTTACTGCCTGCTATCGAGCGCTTCCGCCAGCTCAAGGCGATCGCTCCGCTGGTGGAAAGCGAAGCCGCTCATGATGATCCTCGCATCGATGCCCTCAATACCCGTATCAACCGTCAGGTCAGAAAGTATTTTCAACAGACAGAAATTGTCCCTGTGCCCGAAGGCTTCAAGACTGTCTCTATTCACCGACTGCGCGGTATCTACGGCGCGATCGCTATTCACTTCTTCTGCCCCGAATGGCAACATGAACATCGCTTCCTACAGCACTACCTGGGCCACGTCCTAGAAGGCAAAGTCACCCCCAACTCCAGGGCCACTGACCACTACTTTCACTACCGGCTAGCCAGACCAAATGGCGAGCTGATTCGAGCACGGGGGGTCAAAATCGCTGCTAACGGTCTGCCGCCGCTACCCAGTGAAACACCCTCATCTCCAGAACCTTCACTACTTACTCAAACAACAATGCCTCCTGCAAGTACAACTCAGACTTCTCTCTACACCAGCGATGTCGATCGCCTGCATAAACTCGCCGCTCAACTCGGTGAACATGGCAACAGCGCTGAGGCCCTACGCGCTGTGCTGGGTCAAGCTGAAGCTGGCTGGAAGCAGCAACAGCAAACGCCTCAGCTTCAACCCGATGCCCTAGAAGCGATCGCTCATCAAGCGGCGACTCTCCGCTGGCTGACTACCGAGCTAGAAACCCTTAGAGCAGAAAACAAACAGCTCAAACAGAAGGTTGACTCTGGAGGTACAAATGAACCTCACCGGGAGCTGACAAAGAAGATTGAACACCTGCAACAGCAGAATGCTCAGCTTCAGCAGCAGCTGCAGCAGTTCGACGCGATTCGACAGGCGTTCTTAGGCACCTCCACGCAAGCACCACCGCAAACACAGGAAACACACCAATCAGACGACAGCTCTACTCAGCCGACCCTAGAACCACAGCCAGCAGAAACCAGAGCGAATAGTGCCAAAGATAGAGCTAAGGCTATCTTCAATGCTATCTCTCAATGGAACCAACAGCATCCTAACGATACTTACGCTATCAATGCCGGACTCTTAGAGCGCGAATTTGGCATCAACCGTAAAGCTGCCAAGACATTCATGGACGAAGAGAAAGAAGCCATTGAACAGCTCCATCAGACAGGAGCTGTTAACAACCCCTCCTATCACAACCGGGGTAAAGACTCTACTGAAGAATTTGTACAGTTTGTGGAGCAAGAACAGCAACAAAAATAAGCTGAAGCTAGCTGCCAAATAGCTCACTGGAAAGCTATGTAGATCACCTACCCCACCGGATGCCTAGTTCCGCAGACCAGTGCCAGGAGCGACTCCAGCGATGAGTTTGATCAGTTTTTTGGTTAATCCCAATGATGTTGTCGAGCTTCATAGACTATCTCTTGAGCCTCTTCGAGTGAAATATCATAGCGAGCACTCAAAAGTTGAGGAATGCGATCGCAGGAACGATCAGGGTTCACCTCTGGTTGCTTGGAATAAGAAGGCAGTGCAACATTGCATAAAAACGGTGAAGGGGATGCCTCTAATTGAAACGGCTCAAGATTTAAAACTTCTCGTAGATTTATAAAAAATATTAAGGTATTGCTGAGATTAGCATCGCTCAGATTGGCATCCGTGAGGAGAGCGCAGCTGAGGTTAGCACCGCTGAGGTTAGCATCCGTGAGATTAGCGCCGCTGAGGTTGACATATCTGAGATCAGCATCGCTGAGGTTAGCATATCTACACTCAGCACCGTTGAGGTTGGCGCCGTTGAGGTCAGCACTGATGAGATTAGCACCGCTGAGATTGGCACCACTGAGGTCGGCACCCTTGAGCATAGCGCCATTGAGGTCGGCGCTGCTGAGATCTACACCACTGAGGTCTACGCCAATGAGGTCGGCGCCACTGAGGTCTACGCCAATGAGGTTGGATGTCTCTGCAGCGCTGTTGGTAAAGTGGAACTTGAGCAACAGGAAGAGGCCACCGGCAACTGTCGCAATCATCCCAATATCACTGATGAGAGTTTCACGATGTCTGTCAACGAGGTTTGCTCTTGCACCATGAGCTATGCGACGAGCAGGGAGCAACCAAAACCACCACATCATCCCAAGCACAACGGGAGTTGCAATCGCTCCCGTCATCCAGCACTTTGAGAGCTTTGCTTTTGACTGCCACTGCTTAAGTCGCTCCCACATTCTTACAACTTCCTCAATACTGAAACCATTGTTGCTTCCCTTATTCAGACATGCTCCGAATCTTTATGCCTACTTAATAGGCAAAGACGAATCAGGCAAAAACTTTTGAGCGGCGTAGTATCACAGCAGGATTTCCATTGCAATCTGAAACCGGTGATCGCAGAAACTCTATCCAAATTAGAAAAGCCCTAGCTTACATAACTAGAGCCTTATACAGTGACAATGAGACAAAGAGCCGCGCATCAAGCTTAGTCAACACGGCTGGCAGGCACGGAGGATTCAAAGATTGATAAATCCTCCCTATCTTTTGGCATCAAAGAAGCACCATTGTCATCGAACTTATGGGTACGGGAACGATGCCGCTCAGACATAAATTGCTCTGGATCAATACCTTCAAATGTGGGTGGTATCCAAACTCGAATAACTAGCAAAGCTCCTAATACAAGCAAAAATACACAGGCTACTAGCACCTGAATCCAAGGGGTTTCTAAAACTCCTCGTACAATAATTTCTCTCAGCACTGAAACAATTGAAACCTCTACCGCTACACCGATAGATACTCGATGCTCTTGTAGATAAATAATCAGCAAACGAAATAGCTCAACCAGAATCAGTAAGAACAAAATATCTGAAGTCACTGGTTGAAACTGCAAGGGGGGTAATAGTGATAGCACCATCTCTCGCAGTTGTAAAACCATAAAGCTGAATAGTCCAATGCACAAGCAGACTACGATCAAATCTTGAACGGTTTCCAATAGCCGAATCACACGGCTACTATTGAGCCAGCGATACCAAGGCAGCGGAGAAGAAGACGGATTATCCATAATGATTGAGGAGCGATTTAGCTCTATTCAAGCAGCTTAAAAACTTGAAGTATTAGCAGTAGCGACAGATATCAACAGCGCATTCCTCAGCCAGATAACAGAGTGCTCGAAAGCGTAAACCGACAACTTCTTCATAAAGCGGATTGAGTTTGCAAAGGGGCGGCACGTTGATGTGAACGAGACGTCCAATCCGAACCTCTCGCTCAAAAGGACACTGTGCCGGAATGAGTCGGCAAATCAAGTGAGCCTGAGCTAGATTGCGCATATCAACTTTGTTAAGCCACTGACGTAGCGGACTGAGTGGATTCAGGGAAAAGAGCGAGTTGCTCTGCAAGCTTCTGTTCAAAGTAGTTTTGGAGAAAGATAAGTTCAACATGGCTCTTCTGTGCTGATGTACAAGGGTTACTTCACAGGTTAGCTATAACTAAATCAGATAACAATAGGACTTGTATATAGATTTTGTTTATATAACATAACGCTTGCTTAACTCTCTGCTCTGCGATCGCAGATAGATGAAACTTCATACAAAAAGCCGGAGGCATGGCCCCCGGCTTTCTAGATTGGCATTGTTTCAGTTCAACAGCCGTCTGGTCCACAGAATTTATGCGCGTATAGCACTTCCGCGTCACAGATATAGGCGATGCCCGAATAGTTATCGAAAAATTTCGCGGCAATCTCGTCCGAAATCTGTAGGGCTATATCTCGATTTTCGGTGAGCACCTCAAACTTGATGTTCGAGGTGGTGTCAGAAACGCTGGGTTGCCCCGATGAGCGTACGTTGCGGCTGCCTTTACCGCCAGCTTCTACCACCGTATAACCGGTAGCTCCGGCTTCATCAATGATTTTGGCAAGCTTTTTCAGTAGCAACTTTTCCGTAACGATGACGAGTTTGGTGGCTGGCTTGACCATGTAGGTTACCTCTCGATGTGTGTATTAATTGAACTCTGTAGCAACTTAGGAATGAGTTGCCGGGTGGGAGTAGTGGCAGACTATGCCTTCTCTAGGTTCAGCCACTCAGTGTCTGAGCAAGCCCGACGAAGAGCGGTATGCCTACGGCGATCGCAATGGGTGTACCGATAGCTGTAGACGCACCGATGTAGGCAGAGGGGTTAGCCGATGGGATACCGGCTCGCAGCGTGGGCGGCCCTGATATGTCTGAACTGGAGGCGGCAATAATGGCTAGGAGCGCGACACCACCAGGACTAAAGCCCGTCGCGTAGTGGGCAATCATGCCAAGACCAAAGGCTACAAAACCATGCAGCATCGGTGACACTGCGGCATATACGGCGTACCACTGGGCTACCTTGCGTAGCTCACCAAGCCTTGCCCAAGCTTCCATACCCATGACCAACATCAGGATCGAAAGTAGACCGCGAAAAAGAGGCTCGTAGAAGCTTTCAAAGACACTTTCCGGTCGGGTTATCAAGCCCAGAGCCAGGCCAAGCAGCAGGGCTGACAAGGCGGATCCCTGAAGGCTTTCCTGGATGATGGGCCATATCTTAACCCGCCCGTCTGAGAAACCATCCTCTTCGCTGACATACCCGCCTGAGACAACAGCCTGTTTTCTAAGATACTCCTCGTTTTTGCGATACTTGTCGCGCTTCCGCTTATTAGTGTAAATGCTGGCTAAGACAATTGCCGTCACCAGGGCTGGAATGTCCATGAAGGGATAAAGAGCGCCAGCCCATGCCTCGTATTGAATGTTTTGCCCTTCCATTACTGTTATCCCAGCAGCGAGGGTAGAACCACTCACAGCGCCAAACAAGCCGCCGGTCGCAAGGGCATCTACGATTTTGATGCCCGGCATCTTGGCTAACGTAAAGCTGGCAATGAATACGATCGCAATCCCTGTTACCACAGCAAACAGCGCCGGCAACAGCATCTCTACCAGATTGGCATTGCGGATGGCAATGCCGCCGCTCAGTCCGACTTTAATGAGCAGCATGAAGACGATGAACTTATAGATCGCATCTGGAATTGTCAGTCGGCTACCAAGAGCGGCAATGACTATACCACCCAGCAAAAAGCCGAGGGTTGGTGACTGCAACTGCGATCCGAATTTCGTCAAAAAATTGGCTAAAAAATCCACTTTGTAGCTCCTCCTTAAAGGAAATCTCAGGGGTCAGGACAGCAGACAAGCGTGGCCTCGAATCAGCTTCTAAATAGGCAGCAGTTAACCGACTATTCCCTGCATCTGCATCCCGGTGCGTTGTGTGCTGACAAGGATTTTGCTCCAGCGATCGCAAGTAATTGCACTAATCGGTGGTCACTCTTTATCTCTAGGTCAGGCACAGCCAACTTTTATAGAATTAAGTCTATTTAAGATTGGCTTTTCATAGGTATGAGTCTATATTAAAAATCTGCGCAAATCTACGCCTGTTAGCAGCAAATTTAGACTGTAATGTCAAATCAAAAATATAAGTTCTTCTTTTATTTGCCAGACATTTCCGGGTAATCGAGTACCTATAGGACAGAGCATAAACCCAAACAAAATCTAAAATCCTGACCTGGCTTGACCTCTAAGACATGGCGGTTATCAAGGCAGAATCTGTCTACTTGCGATTGCAACTGACTCAGAAATAATGAGTCAGTTTGACTGTTTATAACATCTATTAAACTGATCCAAAGTTCTTGTTGAATCAGTTTAATAAATAATGATTATCTAACTAATCAACTTGAAATATTGGCGATGCTGTGGAAGAACTCCCTAGAGAAGTTGACCTTGAACTAGGCTGGGCCAAGTTACCCCATACAACTGCCAGTAATAGACCAAAAGTACAGCCTAAAAGAAAGGTCCAGATGTGAGAAGATTCTAAAGCACAGAGCAGACGGCGTTGGCGATCATAAATGTGGACGCTCCAGCCTTCATCAACAGGATTTTGCAACTTTTTCATGGCTTAGACTCTAGGCAAAATAAATTTAGGGCGGGGTGCTGAAATTCCCATCCTCATTGCCAGCAAACGGGACATTGCGGATTTTTTCCTTCGGAAACACTACCGCCCTTAAACTTACGCTCCTCAGGAACGAGAAGAAACCAAACGAGATTAAACAACTTAGATCTTGTCCATCCTATAACTCTGGCTTAGAAGAGGATAGCCTTCTTTTTAACAATCATAGATACGTGCTTCAGGGGCATCAGGATTTTCTGCACAGTAACGTTCAAAAGCAGAAGGACGAGAGGCTTGCTGCCGTCGTTGAGCCGCTGTAAGCTCCTCAACAGTTTCCCACGCAATCGCTATATCCAATTGGCTAGATTCATTCATTGCGCTTAGCCGCCGGGCATGTTCAAGGGCAGCTTGCAATCTCGTTTCAAGCACACACGGCTGGCTCACCTCAATAGCTGGATTATTAATAATTGAAACGTTTGTAGTTTGGCTCATTGGTCCTTTGCTTTCTAATACTGTATCAATCTGATTACAATTTAACATAATGCAAACAAATAAATATAAACCTCATATATAAGTTTCATCTATCAATTATCAGTATTTCTTACCTTTCTTACCGTCAGGTATCACTAAAGGGAGCATCCTAAATATGTGAGAATGAAAGACATAGTTTCTAACGAATAGGCAACGTCGTCTAGGGCAGAACAGTCCTGTACCTGGAACCCGATTTCTATACATCCGGTTTTACGATCTCTGCCTTACCTTCTTGTCCCGACTGCGGTTCCACTAACATTATCGAGAACGGCAAAGTCCACGACGGCAACCAAGATACCCAGCGGAATCATCGCTCGCTGAGTCAAGCGATGATTCCGCTGGGGTGACAGGCGACGATGAACTATAGCAATAGTTTCTCGCCGCATAATGCGACAGCGATGTAAGCGTTGTGTGGAAAGTTCCTAAGATTGACGACCCGATTTACCGTGCTGCATAGCAGTGACACCCTTGATTTCCAGCACGTTACCTTCATCGACATTGGCGTAGATTAGCCAGCGATCGCCGCACGGTATCCATCTCTGTACTGTACACCCCACATAAGCCAGTGCTTCATCCAAAATCAGACAGCCATTGTGGGCTGAATGATGGGCGAGTTGGGCAAAAGGACTGTCTCCTGGCTGCGGCTGCTGGGAAAAATGCCGCCGCACGGTGCGGCCTTCTTTCAAAATATTCAGCACAAAGGGCGCATTAGGCTGCAGGAAGCGCTGAGCATAGGGAGTGTTAGCGATCGCAATCATCACACCAGGCGGATTGAAGGATGCCTGTGAAACCGAAGCGGTCAGCAGTCCGCTATGGCTATCGCCTTGGCAAGTTGTCACCACACCGATGGTGCTGATGACCCGTCCCACGGCCTGTTCAGTCCGATTCGCCTGGGTTTCGGTAATGGCCTGGCGGGGAACCTGCTTTTTCTTTTGCTTGCGCAGCTGTTGGGCAAACTGCTCGCCTGCTTCCTGACAGGTTTTCAGTGCGGCGGCATCCGGGCTGAAGCGCACTCGAATAGTCTCGAACCCAAAGCGGTAGTTGCCATCACTGAGTTTTTCCTCTAGCAGATCAATGGCTTCACCACTCCAGCCATAGGAACCAAACACTCCCACTAGCTTGGTTTTTGCCGCCGATGCTAGCACAACCCCCAGAGCAGTTTGAATCTGAACCGGGGCGTGGCCCCCTAGCGTCGGCGAGCCAATAATGAACCCATCGCTGGTTTCGATCGCCTTGGCCAATTGTGCCGGATCGCTCAGCTCGCAATTAATAGATTCCACAGCCACCCCTGACTGAATCAGCCCCTGGACAATCGCATCGGCCAGAATTGCCGTATTGCCGTAGGCCGATGCGTAGATTAAGGTCACCCGTAGGGTCTGGTGCTGCTGTTGCTGGCACCACTGGCGATAGTCATGCTGCAAGCGGCTGAGACTGTATCGCACGAGTGATCCATGTCCCGGTGCCAGACAGTGAACCGAGAGTGAGGCAATCTGGCTGAGGGCAGCCTGCACTTGCTTGGTCTGCGACGCATGAAGGCAGTCGAAGTAGTAGCGACGATCCACCTCTAATTCGCGCCAGTCTTCATCAAAGAGAGCGTCGCTACATAGATGAGATCCAAACAACTTATCGCTAAAAAGAATGTGAGTAGCTGGGTCGTAAGTGCACAGACCATCCGGCCAACGCGGGGTAGGGATGGGCATGAGCTGGAGCTGGTGACCCTGGCCTAAATCTAACGTCTCATAAGGCGGACACACCGTTTGAATACGATTCTCCCAATCGGGAAAGGTAGCTTTCAAGGCTTGGGCGGCGGGCCGAGAGCATACCAAGGTCACCTGGGACATTTGATCCATCAGTTTCGCTAAGGTTACCATGCGATTGGGGTTCACATGGCTGAGGATAATGTAGTCCGGGGTAGCTTTTAGGCAAGGCTGCAATGCCTGGATGAAAATCTGGGTAAAGGACTCGCCCGGTGGATCAATCAGCGTCATGCGATCGCCCTGAATTAGATAGGCATTAGCGGTAGTGCCCTGGCACAGACCGTATTCCACTTCAAATTTCAAACGCTCCCAAGTGCGCGATCGTAATACCGTCGTCTGCGACCCTACTTCAGCAACTTGGACATCTCTGGGGCGCGGTGGGATGGGGTGGGATTGGAGAGTGGGGGAGTTCATGGAGTAAGAAATAGGGAATAAGAGATGAATTTTGAATTCTGAATTTTGAATTCACTTAGTAGTGGTTGCCGACTTTGCGATGGTGCACGGCACTGAGACCTTCTCGTTTAGCAACCCGCCCAGTGTGGACGCTGCCATAGACAAGCCAATGGTCGCCGCCATCAAGCCACCCGGTGACTGTACATTCCATATAAGCCAGGGCCTGGGCCAGAATAGGACAGCCGTTGCTGGACTGATAAGTATCGACCCCAGCAAAGCGATCCGCACCAGGAGGAAAGCGCTTGAGAAAATGCTTCATCAACGGCTGGTAGTGGTCTTCCTCTAAAACGTTGAGTACAAAGCAATCGCCAACGTGCAGCAAAGACTCAATCGCCCGCTCTCTAGAAACAGCGATCGCAACGCCTAGAGGTTCAAAGCTAGCTTGAATTACCCAAGAGGCCAGCATAGCGCTGCTGACCTCTCCCTTTTTGGCCGTAATGATATAAAGCCCATTGCTGATGCGCCCCAAGGCCCGATCCAAGCTGGAGTCGAGGGACTTACTCTGTTTGACAGCTTGCTCCCGCGTCAACCATTGGCCTAGATCGGTGCCGGCTTCATTACAGAGCTTATCAGTCACCTCTGTTGGAACCGACTTAATCAAAATGGGCGGGAAGGCTTCGCCAAGACCCAACTCCTGCAGCTGAGATCTCAGTGGAAACAACGGCTCATCTTCGCCACCGCCTGTTTCAAATAAGCCAAAGACCTGACGGGCAGAAGCTGTTGCCAGCAGAGTCCCAATGCTAGGGTGAGCTGCCGTAGTCTGAGTCGATTGCGGCGGCATACCGATGACCAGTCCAGCAGCACAGCTCACCAGTTCGCGCACTTCGTGAGTTTCAGCTACTGAAAGATCCACCAGTTCCACAGCAACTCCGGTTTTGGCAATACCGTCAGCGATCGCTCTCACCAGGCGATCGCTGTGACCGTATTCCTCTACGTAAAATAGCGCCACAAAAGTTTCAGCCTGAGTCTGGGTTTGACTCCAGGTGCGATAGCGCTCAACCCAATCCTCGCAGTGATGCTGCAACAATGGTCCATGACCGGTGGCAATGAGATCGACCTCAAACTTATCAATGCGCTTTAGAGCCATCAACACCGAACGGGCATTGGGTCCCATTAGGCAGTCATAGTAAGTCTGGAAATCCGTCTCTAATAGATGAGGCATTTCATCCATCAGGCAGTCGTCGCAGTAGTGCAGACCAAACACATCGCAGGTAAAGAGGACGCGGGTACTTGTGTCGTAGGTGAAAATCGTGTCAGGCCAGTGCAGATTAGGCGCTGAAACAAACTCCAGCCGGTGCCCTTGTCCTAGATCCAGTTCACTGCCGCTTTTTACCACCAGTGACTTAAAGGGCTGATGCACCATATTTTGCAAAAACTGGATGGCGACCTTTGAACCCACAACGGTGACATGGGGAGACTGCTCCAGCACGGCTTTCACCAAGCCGCTGTGATCAGGTTCAGTGTGATTCACAATTAGATAGTCCAGTGCGCTTAAATCAATGTATTGGGCTAATTCAGGCAGATACAGCGCCTCAAACTTGCTGTGGGAAGTATCAATCAGCGCTGTCTGGTCACCTTGAATCACAAAGGAGTTGTAGGTCGTTCCGTTTTGCAGCTCAAACTCAATATCAAAGCGATCTCGGTCCCAATCCAGACTGCGTATTACGGTAGTATCACGAGCAATTGCAGCGGTTTGCAGCGTCAGCCGCCTCGCTGAATGCACTGTTTGTGGAGATTCAACTAGAGCCACCATGAGACTTTTCTCAATAAAACGACATCAACAGTTACGTTGTCATGCCTCAATAGTCGCCTGGATACTACTCAATGTAAAATGTCAATTCTAAAAGAACAGTATAAGTAATTTATATAGATTTAGGACTAAAGCAGAGCTTTTGCAAATGTTTATGCCACTTGAGTCAGGGTAACGCTTCTAGACAAAAAGAGTCACTTACTCTGAAATCCTTACCTATCAGAGATTTTCAATAAGATTGATGAACGATACCTTTTGCCTATTCGTGATAATACCTTCACTAACGAGATGAGGCACGGGCATCTACCACTGGTCGCCGTCAATGCCTCCCCCCCCTTTGGGCTAGTAGTGGCTTTAACCTGCATAGAAGCCCAAAGTTAGATTTGTTGAAAATTTTAAGAAAGGGGGACTCATGACCTATCAAGCCCCCCAAGAGGAGATTGCGATGTAGATAGTTCTACAAACTCAGCGTTGATAGTACAAGCAAGTTATAGACTTAAATCTATTAAAATCGCTTTTACTATCTAAATAAGTCTATTGCAAAAACACAATTGCGGGTCAATAGTTGAATGCAAATTCGCAACAGATTATCAAATTCTAGACATAAGCTTAGGTTATAATTATATCTTTTTTAATATTTTGAGCTGATGATCAAGACTCAACCACTCTGCACTGAAAGTGCAGTACGTGTTTAGCGTATATCTGGGCAGCTTGATTTTGCAGCCTCACGACAGAGAGCACTCTGCGCAACTGGGTCAAGCAATCAAAGATTGATCGCTAACAGGATCGCCGAGGGCCGTTAACCTCTGACGAACGAGAAGAACTCAATCACTTACGCCGTGAACTCAAGCAAGTTGAGATGGAGCGAGATTTCCTAAAAAAGCAGCGACCTTCTTTGCAAGAGAAAACTCAACCCAGCCTCACTCGCCATCAGCATCAGCTTTTATGGCTGTTGCTGGTAAAATTTTATCTTTAGCCTTAGCCTTCTTTAGCCTTAGCCTGTTCTACCAATTCCTCTACAGCTTCACTTGCTTGGACTCCAACGCTAGCAATTGCACTAGTTCTGTGTTAACTGCTTCGGTTTTCAGTAACTCGATCAGAGCCACTTTTAGCAGCTAGGGTAATCACCGGGTTCTAAACCTCGATTCTGCAATCGCCAGTTCATCAGCTAGCTGAGCGCTACTGTAAGGTGCTTCCTCGATCAGTTCAGAGGCTGTATGAAAAGCCAGAACTGACGTAAGAAAGCTCACACGGATAAGCTGAAGTTGAAGAGCTGCAGCACCGTGAGAGCCATGAGTAAAGCATACACAAGCAACCTGACTCGAGCACAGTTTGAACTGATAGAACCCCTGATTCCGCCAGCCAAGCCCGGTGGTCGGCCGCGCTCAGTAGAGATGTGGGCCATCGTCAACGCCATCTTGTACGTGGTGGTTCAGGGCTGTAAGTGGCGCGATATTCCAGGCGACCTGCCGCCGTGGTCAACGGCTTACACCTACTTCCGCAACTGGCGAAACGACGGCACCTGGAAATGATTCATGACCGGGTGCGCGGCTGGCTCAGAGCTGATAGCTGCAGAGCAGAAAGCCCCTCTCAAGCCGTCATCGACAGCCAAAGCGTCCAGAGTGCCACGATGGTCAGTGAAGCTGTCGGCTATGACGGTGGTAAGCAGATCAAGGGGCGCAAGCGTCATCTGACGGTCAATACGCTGGGTCTGGTGCTGCGGGTACTGGTCAGTGCTGCCAATGCCTCAGAAAAAAGCCAAGCCAAAGCAATGCTCAAGCGGGTCGAGCAAATGGGAGAGCAGGTCAAGCGGCTCTACCTAGTCTGGGCTGATGGGGGCTATGGCAGAGAGCCCTTTTTACGCTGGGTGATGGATACGCTGGGATGGATTTTGGGTGGAGCCCCAAGGGTAATGATGGATTTGCTAGGGTGATCGCGAAGCCCAGCGATCGTATCAATGCCCTGTTGTCCGAACTGTACGTCCAAACAGACCGTTAAGAATGGCCATATCCATACTGGCAAACAGCGCTTTCTCTGCCGAACCTGCGGTCGTCAATTTGTTGAGAATCCAACGAATAAAGTGATTGACACCGAAACCCGTGAATTAGTTGACCGGCTGCTGCTAGAGCGCATTTCGATGACTGGCATTGCCCGAGCAGTGCAGCTTTCACAGCAATGGTTACAGAATTACGTCAACGCTAAATCGAGCCAAATCAACACCAAGGCTGAGGTTCAGTCAAAAAAAACAGCCCTTGAACGTACAGATGGATGAACTCTGGTCTTTTGTAGACAACAAGGGCAACAAACAGTGGGTCTGGCTTGCCCTCGATGCCCACACACGAGAAATTATTGGGGCTCATGTTGGTAATCGAAGTCACGAGAGTGCTCAGGCACTTTGGGACTCGTTACCGACCGTCTATCGTCAGTGTGCCGTGATCTACACCGATGCCTGGGAAGCCTATCAGGGCGTTCTGCCATCCAAGCGGCATCGAGTGGTGTCCAAAGATAGCGGCAAAACCAGCTATATTGAGCGGTTTAACTGTACGTTGCGGCAGCGAGTCTCGCGATTTGTGTGGCGCAGTTTAGCCTTTTCAAAGAGTCTGCGTAATCACATCGGACTGCTGTGGAATTTTATCCACCGTTACAACCAATCATTACCTGTTTAGCACTACCGGATTTTGCAAGTGGTCTTGCGACCTGAAGCAGCCAAGGGTTTTGTTGTGCTCAAAAAGCGGTGGGTGGTGGAGAACACCCAGCCACAGTGCCAACATCACTATCAAACCGAGTTTGGTGCCCTTGATTGGGATTGAAGAATTGCTACGGCTAGTTAGCCTGGTGAGACAATACCAGGCAACTCAGCATTCTACCGACGAGGAACACCAGTCATGTCATCCACCAGCGAGCCCCCCCGCTCAATCCGTCCGAGATAACCGACTGCTGGAGTCAACTTCCGATTCCCCATCGCCAACGAATTCTTTGGTTACTGACCCAATTGGTGATGGCCCAAGTGAGCGTCACTCCTCAAGCGGAGGGACCCGATGACTCATCCCTCTAACCGAGTGCCTTTAGGCAGCCAAAAGCTGCAACCTCACCATCTGGAGCGTCTAGCGGTCGTTTACGTGCGGCAGTCCACCTTACAACAGGTGAGTCATCATCAAGAATCCACCCGCTTGCAGTATGACCTGGTCCATCAGGCTGAAGCCTTAGGCTGGCGTGCGGAGCGGATCTTAGTCATTGATGAAGACCAAGGCAAATCGGGGGCAACGGCAGAAGGCCGAAGCGGTTTCCAGCGTCTGGTGAGCGAAGTTAGCTTGAACCATGTTGGGTTAATTCTGGGGATTGAGATGTCCCGTCTGGCCCGGTCCTCCAAAGACTGGCATCAGTTATTGGAAGTGTGTGCCCTCTTCAGAACCCTAATAGCCGACCTGGATGGCGTGTATGACCCCATGCACTACAATGACCGCTTGCTCTTAGGGCTTAAAGGAACCATGAGTGAGGCCGAACTCCACATTTTGAAGCAGCGCATGCTGGCGGGTACGCTCAATAAAGCCAAGCGAGGAGAGCTGGCCTTTGACCCACCCATTGGCTATCTACGTCGTCCATCCGGAGAAATCGTGCTGGACCCCGATGAGCAGGTCCAGCAGGTCGTGCGTCTGATTTTTCGTAAGTTCCAGGAGATTGGCACGCTGAATGGCCTGCTGCGATATCTGGTGCGGCAGCAGATCCAGGTGGGCGTTCGCGTGCGCATTGGCCGCAACCGGGGAGATTTAGAGTGGCGTCAGCCCAATCGGATGACACTTCAAAACCTGTTGAAAAATCCGGCTTATGCGGGGGCGTATGCCTACGGTCGCCGTCAGGTTGATCCACGTCGGAAACAACCGGGTAAACCCAGCACCGGGCGAGTCATCAGTGCCCCAGAAGACTGGCATGCCTTTATCAAAGACCGGCTCCCGGCGTATATTTCCTGGGAGCAGTACCAGCAGAACCTGGCCCAATTACAGGCCAACCAAGCTCGGGCGGATGCCATCGGTGCGGCTCGTCATGGCGAAGCGTTGTTATCAGGCTTATTAGTGTGCCAATTTTGTGGCTGCCGTATG
The DNA here is from genome assembly GCF_030405905.1 of Sphaerothrix gracilis Ecp01. NCBI lineage: Bacteria > Bacillati > Cyanobacteriota > Cyanophyceae > Nodosilineales > Nodosilineaceae > Sphaerothrix > Sphaerothrix gracilis. The sequence continues at coordinate 27,416 of NZ_JASATW010000022.1, read as the reverse complement.
ACAGTTCACTACAGTGGCCGAGGGAAAACCCATGAATATGTTTGCACGCGTTTGCTCAGTGATTATGCTGGCCCACGCTGCCAACAGGTACCTGGTCAAACCCTGAATCCCTTCGTCACCCAGCGGGTGCTGGCGGCCTTACACCCTGCCGCCCTAGAACTGTCGCTCCAAGCGGCAGCCCATCTGGAACAGGAACGACAGGAGTTGGATACGCTCTGGAATCAGCGGCTAGAGCGCGCCGCAATGGAGGCCGAGCGAGCGGCTCGGCACTACCGGCTAATTGAACCGGAAAATCGGTTGGTGGCACGGCAACTCGCCCAGGATTGGGAAGACAAATTAGCCCATCAACAGCGCTTACAAGAAGACTATCAACGGTTTTGCGCTCAACAGCCGCGTCATTTATCGGCGAGCGAACGCACTGCAATTGCCACCTTGGCCCAGGATATCCCTCAACTTTGGGAGGCCCCGACTACCACTCAGGCTCAGCGCAAGGACATTATTCGTCAACTAATTCAGCGCATTCACGTCCAGGTCCAGGGGCAGAGCGAAAAGGTGGATTTAGCTATTGAATGGACGGGCGGTGTCGTGACCCACCATCAAGTCATTCGTCCGATTGTCCGATGGGAACATCTGAGTTTTTATCCGCAACTCTGTGAGCGCATTCGCACGTTAGCAGCAGAGGGGCATCAGGCGGCTGCTATTGCCACTCAACTCAATCAAGAGGCGTTCCATTCTCCCAAATCAAATACGCCGTTTAAGTCGGTGACGGTCCTGGAGTTGATGCGGCGCTTGGGGCTTTACCAACGTCGGCCCAAAGGAGTGAATACCGAAGTCTTAGCAGAGCATGAATGGTGGCTACCCGATTTAGCCCAGACCCTCGAGATGCCAAGCAGCACCCTGTACACTTGGGTTAAACAGAATCAGCTCCGGTATCGCAAACAGGCTACATCCCCTTACCGACTCATCATTTGGGCTGATGAGGCTGACATCCAGCGGTTAAGACAACGACAGCAAGTTCCCTATCACGACCGAATGCGGCAGCAATGGTTGACCCACGAGAACAACTCAAGCCCGTCGAATGACTGTTCACCAATACCATCATCAGGAGAGTAATCAATGACCTCTAAATCCTCAAAATCTCCGTCTGAAGATCCATTTCGACTTGATCTTGATGAGGGTACTGTGGCTGGCTTATCGAGCGCACCTTCGGCTGGCTCAGTTGGTCGAGACGATTGAGCAAAGAGTATGAACGCTTACCGGCATCTTCTGAAGCGATGGTCTACATCTCGATGCTCCGCCTGATGGTCAGGCGGTTGGCGTAGCATTAGCTACCCGTTAGCACTTCTCATACAGCCTCTCAGTGCCTTTCTTGGTCAGGTCATATTTGTGTTCTGGTTATCATTTCACGGCTAGGCAGTCTTATGGGACTTATCACCATTACCTGACAGCCAACTGATGTCCTTTGTTAGTGTAACTGGCAGGTGACAATTAGCCCCATATTTCTTGTGTTGAAGATTATTTCCCCATCCAAACTACAGCCACGGATGTCACTCGGCCATTTTGCTGAAATTGCTTAGCAAAATGGCTGAAATTGATAGACCTTCAATTAATATAAATCACTTGCAGGTCAATACTTTTAGTGTTAAGACAGTTATCAGTATCAGTGCATTTAAAAAGGCTAGTAAGCTCCCTGTCATTTACCTATAGAAAATTTTATAGGATGTTGCGGTAAAGAGCTCATAGAGTTAAATGCCTTAGTCTTGTGTTTTTTTGAAAATTCAAGCATCTTTGACTTTTGAAGTATTTTCCAATACAGATTGAAATCCTGAAATCGTCTTTCTAAGTTCTAAGCTATGGTTTATAAAACTCTAAAGTCTGATGTGCTACGGCTATCTGTTGTTTCAGAAGATCAGACCATTGTAGAGTCTATCTCTCAGCTACTGCAGTGCTCTTCCTTTGAGCAAACAGAGCTACGATTCATTCAATCTTTGGAAGAGGCTATCACTCAGTCTTTTAAATCTCAGGCAGATATACTACTGCTAGATTTAGCAGTTCTGAAAGAACAGGCGTTAGAAATAAGCCAAAGTTTATTACCAGCTTTAGTAGAACTGCCATTATTAATTCTCTGTGATGCTGAGCAGTATACACAACAGTTCATCAATAGTACTGTCAAGACAGTCCTATTGAAAGAGACACTAAGCCCTATAACTTTGTCTCATGCGCTCCAACAGGTATTAGAACAGAAGCGAAGTCAACAACACTTGCAAGAGCAAATTCATCAGCTAAGTAGAAAAGTTAATCGTCTAGAGTGTGCTTTAGATAACGCTTTACTATCAGTGCACCAGCTCTATGAGAATACAGCTATCTTAGAAGGCATTTTAGATACAATTCCTGATGCAATTGTCTTTGCTGATTCAAAGCGCCGAGTTTGCAAAGTTAATCCAGCTTTTAGCCACATTTTTGAGTATTCAGCAGAGTCAGTTTTAGGTAATACAACTGAGCAGCTCTACGAAAGCTCAAGTAGATACTATCATCAGGAAAAGCAACGCTATAACATAGACGGTAACAGTCATATCAGTGTTTATGAAGAGTGCTATCGGCGGCAGGGAGGCGAAGTTTTTATTGGTAAAACGGTCGGTAGAGTTGTTAAAGATAGATTCGACTATCCATTAGGCTATCTTGGCATTATTCGTGATATCAGCAAGCATCGTGAGATTGAGCTAGCACTACAGCAAAGTGAGGCAATCAACCAGGCATTATTGCAGGTAGTGCCTGATCAATTACTATGGATGCGACAAGACGGCAGCTATCTTAAAGTAAAAGAACAGCTATTGACGGGCAAAGACGCTCTCCAAGTAGCTGAAGGAAATATCTATGACTATCTACCGTCAAGATTAGCTCAGCAACAACTGCACTACGTTAGGAGAGCCATACAGACAGGTGAATCTCAAATATATGAACAGCAAATTTATTGGGAACAGCGAGCATGTTATGAAAAGGTGCACATAGTACCTCACGATGCCGATAGCGCTCTTGTTGTAGTAAGAGATATCACTCAGCAAAAGCGCTTAGAGCAGCAGCTTTATGCAGAGAAGGAGTTAGCTCAAATAACGCTGCAGTCAATTGGTGATGCGGTGATTACAACAGATGCTCAAGGAATCATTACTTATCTTAATCCCATTGCTGAAGAGTTAACCGGCTGGCGTCAGCAAGACGCTCAAGGACTCGCTTTAGCAGAAGTTTTTATCATTCTCAATGAATACACCCGAGAACTCGTGCAATGCCCGGTTAATCTTGTATTGCAAAAAGGCATCGCTGCTAGTCTTGCTAAAAACACAATTTTAGTGGCCAAAGATGGTAGAGAACGCAGTATTGAAGACTCAGCAGCTCCGATTCGCAACGGTGAAGGGCAGATTGTGGGAACAATTTTAGTCTTTCATGATGTAACCGAAGCTCGGCAGCTTGCCAGTCAGCTTACCTGGCAGGCCAGTCATGACGAGATAACACAACTGATGAATCGCCGTCAGTTTGAACAAGAGCTAGCTGAGCTATTGCATACACCTCAGAAAGGGAGTAGCGTGCTGTGCTACCTCGACTTAGATCAGTTCAAGCTAGTTAATGATACCTGTAGTCATGCGGCAGGAGACGCACTGCTACGCCAAGTCTCAGATATCTTAGTCGGTCAAGTTCGTCTAACTGACACGGTAGCCCGCTTGGGCGGCGATGAGTTTGCTGTTCTATTGCATCAATGCTCGCTAGAGTTTGCCCGGCGAATTGCAAATTTAATGTGTCAATCGGTTCGAGAATTTCGCTTTGTCCATGGAGAGCGTTCTTTCTCGGTTAGCGTCAGCATCGGATTAGTTGAAATTACTCACACCAACCATAGTCTGGCAGAGGTATTAGCCGCAGCTGATGGAGCCTGCTATGCAGCTAAAGAAGCTGGGCGTAATCGCGTCCATGTTTACCGAGCCGATGACTTAAACCTATCGCACCAGCGTAATCAGCAACAGTGGTGTCTACAGATTGATAAAGCGCTCGAAGAAGACCGCTTTCAGCTCTATCACCAACCGATTGCTGCTGTTGACAATACGCAAGGGGAATACCACCACACTGAGCTGTTACTGCGACTATTAGACCAAGAGGGACAAACGATTCCGCCAGGAGCGTTCATTCCTGCAGCAGAGCGATATCACCGGATGCCTGCAGTTGACCAATGGGTTATTCAACGTTTCCTAACAGAAATGAGTCAGGTTAAAGTCAATTCTCAAATGCTCTACAACATCAACTTATCGGGTGCGAGTCTGAGCGATGAGCGTTTCTTACGCACTTTAAAGAAAAGATTAAAGCAGAGTAAGATTAATCCCGCCCAAATCTGCTTTGAAGTCACCGAAACAGCAGCTATTTCCAATCTCACGAGGGTCAGTGCCTTCATGAGCAGCCTTAAGCAGTTAGGATGTCAGTTTGCTTTAGATGACTTTGGCAGCGGTATGTCTTCCTTCGGCTATCTCAGACAACTACCAGTAGATTACATCAAAATCGATGGCAGCTTCATTCAAAAGATTGAAGACCCTATAAATAAGGCTATCGTCAAATCGATTTGCAGTGTTGGACAGGCAATGAATATTCAAATTATCGCCGAGTGGGTTGAAAGCAAGGAGATCTGTTCTCAGCTAAAAGAATTGGGGGTAAATTATGTACAAGGTTATGGCATTGCTAGACCACGCCTCTTGTCTAAGACTAAATCTTTTGATTAGTGACCTTTGAGACAAGAGCATTGATTTCAGCCTTATTACTTTTATTGGAAACACTTATGCTATCTCAAAACTGAGTGTGTAAATTATGGTCTAGGGGATCAAATCTGCCATTGACACATAGACTACCCTAAATCTGTTTACAGGTTAACTATTTCACTTGAATATTACCGATTTTAAGTATTTCTATACTATTGCATATTTTGTCAAGGATTTAGAGTTAATTAAACCCAAAATCTGCTCTTACTCTACCAAGCTTACCAAGTTTTACCTCCTACTCTCATAGGCAGATAATTTATCCTAATTCTATGACAATAGAAAAACTAGCAAAAGAGCTGAAGATTTCACACTGGTTTTATGATCGTCCTATCCATCAAAAACAGCTTATAGGATTATTCACTTCAGAAGTTATCTCTGTTTTAGGTTTAGTCAGTGTCGGAGCATTACTAATTATTCAAGGCGGTCGCAGCCAGTTATTGCAGCAAGCTGAATCTGAGCTAAAAGTTACTGAAATTAATTACAATATTAAAGTTGATCAAACTTTATCTAGCCTAGATAGCATTTCTGAAACCGAGGCTATCATTCGCGCAGCTTCAGAAAATATTTCAGAAGCTGCTATACGCAATATTAAAGTAGCTCTCATCAATGAATCTTGGAAATTGAACCTAGATTTTGTTGCACTCGTCAACCTACGACGGCAGTTAGTCACAGCAACAGGTATTAAAACACTTAATACTATTATCGATCCTAATGCGCTAGCTTCTCAAGCCTTCTCTACTGGACAATCAGTTTCCTCTACTGAATGGATTAGCTATGATACACTTGCAGCTATCAGTCCACGTGCTGCTCAACTGCGTGCTATAGAGTTAGGTGCTGAACCAAAAACAAAACCTAATTTTCTCGTCCGATATACAATCACACCTGTCCGTAAACCCAATAACGAAATAGTAGGTGCTTTAATCGCGGGGGATGTTGTCAAAGCACCAATCGTCACAGATACAGTCGAAGCCTTTGATGGTGGATATAGTGCTGTATACCTGACTTTTCGCGACGAATTTCATTTGGCTACCTCTCAATTGAGAACATCCAAAGAGCAGATTAAAAATGTTCAGCTCTCAAACAATAGACTCTTGCAAAAAGCAATTGCTGCTCAAGGAAGGGTAGTTACTGACTCAGCTAAAATTCAAGATCAAAGCTACATGGTTGCAGCCAAAGCTTTGTTCGATCATCAACAATCTCCAGTGGCTATTTTAGTCCGTGGTACCCCTAAGCACGCTCTCAATCAGCTCTTAAAAAACAATCTCATAACCCAGATAGGAGTAGCCATCTTAGCACTCGCGGCAGATATAATCCTAGCAGTCATGCTGACTCGTGCCATTGCAAATCCTATTAAAAAGCTACAACAGATTACTCAACAGTTTGCAGCAGGACATCTTACTACTCGCGCTGAAGGATTTGCTAATGATGAAGTTGGACAGTTAGCCGACGATTTTAACCAAATGGCTGATAGCATCGTAGAAACTCTTGGTTCTAAGAATAGAGTTGAAGACATGCTACGCCATACTTCGCTTCACGACTCCCTGACAGACTTACCAAACCGAGCTTTCTTTATGGAACGCTTAGAACACACAGTACAGTGGTCAGCACAGGTTAAAGGTCAGTTCGCAATTCTCTTTTGTGATCTTAATCGCTTCAAAATCATCAACGATAGCCTGGGCCATTTGATTGGAGATCAGTTGCTGATTGCAACTGCTCAGCGATTGAAGTCAGTTTTAAGAGCTAATGATATGTTAGCTCGCTTAGGCGGTGATGAATTTACTATCTTGGTAGATAATGTTCATGCCCTACCTGAGGCTATCGGTGTAGCTGAACGGATTAACCTAGCATTATCTAAGCCCTTCAATCTCAAAGGGCATGAAGTTTCAGTTGGCACAAGTATTGGTATAGCACTGAGCACTGAAAATAATCTCTCTGCTGAAATGCTGTTGCGTAATGCTGATATCGCTATGTATCAGGCTAAGCGTGAAAAGCAAAGCTATGCCATCTTCAACGTTAATATGCATGAGCAAGTAGTAACACGGCTCAAATTAGAAACAGATCTACAGCAAGCGCTCAGTCGTAGAGAACTTTCTTTGAACTATCAGCCGATTGTCTCCCTCTCTACCAGTAAGCTAATAGGTTTTGAGGCATTGCTTCGCTGGTATCATCCCGTATATGGAACTGTGGCCCCAGATCAGTTTATCTCTATTGCTGAAGATAATGGCTTGATTGTCGAGATTGAACAGTGGGTACTGTCACAAGCCTGTCAACAGCTTAAGGACTGGCAGCTTAGATTTCCTTCGTTCGCTGATTTGACAATGAGCGTTAATCTTTCTATCCAACATTTACAAGAATCAGCTTTGCCGTTGCAACTTGACCGTATTTTAGAACAAGCAAACCTAGCTAGTCATTTTCTCAGACTAGAAATTACCGAAAGTACTCTCATGGCCAATGCCCAAGTTGCAGAAGCTGTGCTCAATGAGCTAAGTATTCGGCACATTCAACTAAGCGTTGATGATTTTGGTACTGGCTATTCTTCTTTAAGCTACTTGCACCGCTTTCCATTACAAACTCTCAAGATTGACCGTTCTTTTGTAGAGCGTTTAGTAACTGAGGATGACAGCAAAGCTATTATTCAGTCAATTGTGACACTATCTCATAGCCTCAATATGAATGTTATTGCTGAGGGCATTGAAACTCATGCTCAGCTTCAACAGCTAATAGCATTAGGTTGTGAGTTAGGACAAGGATACTTTTTCTCAAAGCCATTAATAGCTAGCGCAGCAGAAACTTTTATTACTCAACAAAGCGCAGTAACCTCTCTGTCATCGCTGTAAATAGAGACTCAATGGTTAGCGAAAGGAAAAGACATTAATATCTGCTCAAACTTCGCACCCCTGCCTCAGTTCCGCCACCACGACTAAATTCTCATTAGTGAAGAATAGCCACTCAATAGCAGGTTTTAACGCTTCAGGCGGTAGGTTATGTGCTACCCGCGCAAAGGCTGAGTTTAACCGGCAAGCTGCCGCTGATTGGTCATGGTCGAGCCAGTTCGCCGCTAGCGCGTTCTGAGCAAAAAGGATGGCAGAACGCAGCGAGTAGTGTGGTTTATCAAAATAGACCATCTCTAGGTCGAGGATAGGTTCAACCACTTGGCTGAATTCAGCTAGCGAACTCTTAGCAAGGCTAATTCGGTCCTGGATCGTCAACATAGCTGGCTCCTCTCATTACGATATCAGTCTGCTTCGGTGACTTGGCAGCTCATTAAATCACGTCTTGAAGAGTCGGCATAGATCCAGTACCACTTTCGTATCCACCAGCTGATTCCCCACTGCCAACCGCTCTCCCGTTATCCAAGCTGCCTCCGGCTCAAACCGATAGATCCGGCGTGGCGAAGCACTCAGGTAGTCCGCTGCCGTCCGCTGCGGTGGCTCTCCATTCGCTCGCGCAAAAAGCTGCTGCATCACAGCCCCAACTCGCTCAGACGCTAGCTCTCCCCCATAGCCACTCAGATATACTCCCTGCCCTTTACCCTCACCTACGCTCGTGCTGTAGATAGCGATCGCTAGCCGCCCCTGATTTTGATACAGGTTCTGAGAATGCCTAGAGGCGATCGCCGATGACCAGTAGATATTCCAGGCGGCATCGTAGACAAAGAACACCGGCGAGGCCCAGGGAAAACCATCCGGTGAACAGGTCGAAAGCGTGCAGTAGAGCGTACTAGCAATAATTCGTTCTGCCCGCTCCAGCAGTTCTGAGTTTTCGCCTTCTACTCTGCTAATCCAGCCATTGTCAGCCGTGGCAATCGTCATGACAGTTCCTCCTCGTCTGCAAAACCTTCTTCAGCACCGTAGCTTTTAAACCTGAGGTGCTGGCAGCTTCAGCGTGCCAAACTTCGGTGACCAAAACTCGCCTCGGCTCTCAAAGAAAGCCACTTCTTTGCACTTACCGCGTCGATTCTCTAGCAGCGAACAGCGCAGCATCACCTTGGCCTGACCGTTCTTCTGGTAGCGATAGCGCTCTAGCAAAGCGCCGCAGACCGGGCAGGGAGAATCCGTAAAGTTCTCCGGCGTAGTAGCCTGCTGCTGCGCGTAAGGCAGCTCGTAGCGTTTGGCCTTGCCGTTCCAAAACATCACGGTGCTGCAGCTAGCGCATTTGAGGAAGTGCTTGGCTTTGAGCTTCTTGGAATGAGAGGGAATCTTGTCCATAAGCTGACTACAGGTAGGGCACTGAGTCTTGCTGGGCTTGGCATTACTCGGCTTTATCTGACTCACCTGCGGTTTAGAAGCCTGAGACGTCGCTGGAGGTGAGGGAGCAGGCAAAGACTTAGCTGGCAGCTCTAGCGATCGCAGTTGCTGCTGTGCTCGCGCGATCGCCGGGGCAAAGTAGCTCTGGTGCCAGCCAATCAGATACGACTGCCACTCTTGCTCACCAGCGGCGATCGCATCTAAGGCCGTCTCCATCTGGGCGGTGAACTCCGGCTGAATGAGGTCTGGCAGTAACTTGCCCAACGCCGCATCTAGCTCCAAGCCTAGCGGGGTCGGCGTCAGCTTGCCTTTGACTCGCTCAAGGTACTGCCGCTGCTTTAGCGTTTTGATCGTCGGCGCGTAGGTGCTGGGACGACCAATGCCTTTTTGCTCCATCAGCTTCACGAGCTGCGGCTCGCTGTAGCGCGGCGGGGGCTGTGTTTGCTTGGCATCAGCTTGGGCCTGCTGCAGCGTAAGCGTTTGACCCTGAGTGAGCGCTGGCAGCACGGTGTCGGCGCTGAGGTTGTTCCAGTAGTAGGTGTAGCCCGCAAACGCTAGTACCTGACCTCTAGCTTCCCAGTAGGCTTCACCTGACTGGGTGACCACGCGCGTTCTCCGCAGCCGAGCAGCGGCACACTGAGAGGCCACAGTTCGATACCAAATCAGTTCGTAGAGACTAGCGTCTGCTGCCGGGAGTTCTCGCTGTAGAGCCTCTGGCAGGCGGCTGACATCCGTTGGACGAATCGCTTCGTGGGCTGCCTGCGCGCCTTTCACTGCCCGGTGTCGGGTACGCTTGGAGGGCAAATTGTCTGGGTCATGCTGCTGCAGATACTGCCGCACCGACTCGCAGAAAGGGGCTGAGAGTGCTACGGAGTCGGTACGCATGTAGGTAATATGGCCTTTCTCGTAGAGAGACTGTGCCACTTTCATCGTCTGCTCTGGGCTGAAACGCAGCTTTGACCCAGCCGCCTGCTGCAAGGTCGAGGTGACAAACGGCGGCGGCGGTGACTGCTGCACCTGTTTGCCTTCAATCTGCACAACCTGATGCGGCTGACTGCGGGCGATCGCCACTAGTTCATCGGCCCGCTGTTTTGAGGTCACTCGCTCTGACTCTGGCGCTACACTTTGGCCCTTGGCGACAGCTGTCTCTTGAGCTGATTTCTGAGATCTTTGCTGTGGCTGAGGGCGACTGCGATAGAACGCTTTGAAGCCTTCCTGGTATCTCACCCAAACGCTCCAGTAGTCCTGTGGCTCAAATGTCTGAATCGCTCGCTCGCGATCGCACAGCAGATGTAGCGTCGCACTTTGCACCCGCCCCATCGACTTGGCCCCGTTGTTCAGCGGCCAGACCACATGACGGCTACCTTTGTAGCCCACCAGCTTATCGAGGCAGTCACGCGCCCGGCCTGCAGCAATGAGGTGTTCATCTAAGCAGCGGGGACGGGCGATCGCCGCTCGCACCGCTTGAGGGGTAATCTCGCTGTAGACCACACGCTGTGGGTTCCGTAGCCGCAGGGCTTGCTGTAGGTGCCAGCCAATCGTTTCCCCTTCTCGGTCGGGGTCGGTGGCGATATAAACCCGCTCAGCTTGCTTGACCGCCTGGCGCAGCTCAGAAAGCACTTTCTTCGAGCGGGCATCGCGGGGCTGGTAGCGGCACTCAATGGCCGTTGCGCCTAGCTCAAAGCCCAGGGCATCTTCACCATCGTTAGTTAGCTCGCGAATGTGGCCCATACTCGCCTTGATCACCCAGCCAGCTCCTAGAATTTGGCCCAGCTTTTTCACTTTACCGGGGCTTTCAATCAGCAACAGATTGCTCACAGCGTCACCTCTGACTACAAAAGCCTCACTTTACGCTACTGCTATAGTACATTTGAATTTAAGAATCCAGAGATCCAGTACAATCGTCAGGCAACAACACTCTTATGGCTCCCTCACACTGACTGAGTGCCTGTTATAGCGTCGATAGCGATCGCCATTTTCTATGCCCCGACAAACCTCACTGCTGCCGGATGAAGATAACTACTTCGCCTTGCTCAACGAGCTAAAAAGCCGCATCCGTTCAGCCCAAATCAAAGCGGCGATCGCCGTTAACCGAGAACTGGTGCTGCTTTATTGGCATATCGGCCAAGAAATTCTCATGCGACAACAGCAAGAAGGATAGGGTAGCAAAGTCATTGACCGTCTTTTCAAAGAACTCAGACAAGAATTTCGTGCAATCAAAGGCTTCTCATCGCGCAATCTTGAATACATAGGGAGTTTTAGCCACAGCCTACCCAAAAAGCAACTTGTGCTACAGCTTGTAGCACAAGTTCTCTTGAGTCACAACCTCATAAAAGTGAAGTGAGCTGAGCTAACTAAATCAATCAATACAAAATCATTCTAGGAGTATCTAGTGGGCTTTCTCGACTACTTCCGAAACAACAATTCTGAAGCCATTCAGGGCAATCTGCTCGGCCCAACGGAATCAACCGATATTGTCATTGACAATACTGACCCCTCTCAGCGTCTAGCTTATGAACGACTGCACAGTCTTATCCAGCAGCGTGGTGGACGTAAACGCACTCACGCCTTCGTCAATGCTGAGGCACTGCGCATTCTTCTTGGTGAGGAACCAGACGAACTCTATGACGCTCTTGGTGTACCTCAAAGCAAACGCGAACGTCTACCGACATCCGCTCAGGAAGCTTTAATGGCAGGCAACATTGCAGCTTTCTATGCCATTCTCGAAAAGAATGCTCAAGGACATGAGCAGATACTCAGAGCTTCTAAGCAAGGTTTCCATCGCGCCAAAGGCATCTTTCCGTGGAACAGATAGGTACAATAGAGCCATGCTAAAACTTCAGTCCCTTAGGCAAGAAGCTTACGGTAGTTGGGAGACCATCTGCTGCTCTAGAGGTGTTTATAATCCTCTACCCTATGCTCATGAAGTCTCAGAATCAGAAGCTAAGCAGTTCCCCTTCACAAATGCCGCTTTCAAATCTGAAGTCCGCCAACGTTTTGGCGACTTGCGTCGACGCTCTACTTGGGAAGCTGCCGCAATTTGGTTGCTTGCTCAGGCCATCGCTCAAGCTCATCTCGAACCCTATGAAATTGTTGGCTTCATGGTTTCGGCTGACTATGATCCCAATGATCCCATTCGACAGCACTACGGCCAGCAGGTCATCGAAGCCATGATGACCTTCCCAGGCATCGTAGAGCTAATCCGCTCCGGCCTTGAGCAAATCTACCGCGATAACTACACCGAAGAACGTCAGCTCGTTGAGCAGTTCATCGCTCAAGGCAATCAACTTCCAGGTCTCGATGCGCTGCCAACCGCGATCGCCGCTTAACTTTGCTCAATCCCTAGTAGAAACTCCTCAAAAATGTCAAAGGGGTCAAGTCAATGGATAATGCCAACTCGTTGGATATGCTAGAGCGCCATCCCGATAAGGTCAGCGGAGCCTGGGTCTTCAAAGGCACCCGCGTTCCAGTATCCGCTCTGTTCGAGAATCTCAAAGATGGAGCTTCCATTGATCAGTTTTTGGAATGGTTTCCAGGAGTAACCCGTTCCCAAGTAGAAGCGCTTTTAGACTATGAACTGACTTTGTTAGAGCAAACCGCTAGTTGATGAAGATTCTCTTTGATCAGGGAACACCTGTGCCGCTGCGTCGCTATCTAACTAGCCATACAGTCGATACCGCTTATGAACGCGGTTGGGGCAAACTCTCCAACGGTAATTTGCTCACCAAAGCTGAGCAAGAAGGATATGAGCTTTTGATCACCACCGATCGCAATCTCCGCTATGAACAAAACCTGACCAATTGTAAAATTGCTATCGCTGTCTTGATGTCTACCTCATGGCCACGAATCAAACAGCAAACTGTCCGTATTCAAGCGGTGATTGATGCCATTCAGCCAGGAAGCTACCAAGAAATCACAATTGAATAGCCTTCTTTCCAGATAGCGCTCGATTAGGCAGACAGTTTAGCAGTAGATAACAACAGCTGTCTCAGCAAGCTGGAACTGAATCTCTTATTCCTCAATCTGTTTAAGATGGATGTGCTTGTAGCCCAGCTTCAGATCGAACTCATCACCCGGCTTCAGCTTCAGTTCCTGCGTGTAGGCAGAACCAATCACAATCTGACCGTTCTGATGCACCGTCAGGCGGTACGTTGCTTCTCGGCCTCGGCCATCTGACTTCGGCCCTAGATTGAGCCCTTTGGCTGCCAGCAGTGCTTCGTAGAATGACTCAAAATTCACCCGCACGCGATCGCTTTTGGTCTGGCTGGTGTAGCCACAAGCCTGAGCAATTTCGCGTCTGGAAAGGTGGGAAAGTTCTTGCGCTTTCTGTAGCAGCGCTTTGCCGGTCAATGGTTTAGATTGCCTCGTCATTCTCGCTCCAATTTCGGGTAATACTCAAATACATCGACTGTTCTAGCTTTACCTTATCCTTTAGGGCAGCTAGGCTATCACCCTGACACTACCGCAGACGCCGCTCAAGTTCCCTGGAATAAGATTGGGGTTGAGGATACGCTGGCTCAAACGCTGTTTGGCTCCGATTCTGATAACGAGGCATAGGCTATAACACCCGCGTATAAGACAGAAAGATTACTAGCATAGCATCTAGAAATTGCTGGTCAAAAACATTGTCCATAACAAATGTTTTGTTTTTTGATGTATCTAGCAATAACCTTGTGCTTAGCTCAAATAGCTGTATCGATATAGTATACGCATCATCTTAGATTTCTCTAATAACTTTATTCTTAAATAATAAGGATTTTAACTATAATTATTGAAAGAGATATAGATTCCTCAACCACAGCATGATACTGGTCAAACTGATTGCTATTGGATTCGCTATCTATGCAGCCTATGCTTATTATCAAGGACGCAGAAGTAGAGTGCCAATCGCTCTGACTGTATCAGGTGCAGCCTTTGCCTTTTGGTTTTCCAGAGTTGTGATCAACTGGATTGAAAGCTTTCAATCTTAGGCGAAACTAAAGCTGCCTAGAACCTTTAGAGCAATCCCAGCTGCAGCATAAATGATGCAGCGGTTCCTAAACATCCTTTTCAATTCACGCGGCCTAATGCCGCGCTTAGTATTAACGGCTTCATATAGATAAGCTAGCGAAATTGCCATGCAGACAATCTCACCTAAGTCGAAAGTAAAAGAATGATTTTCGCTTACAGGTAAAAGCAGCGGTAATGTTGCATAAACTACCGCAATCACAACTAACGCCAGCAGAAAAGTTTTATCGTTCATCAATCACTATCCCAGCTCCATACCTTTGTCTTGTTCGCGGTTTCTTGATGGCGCTTGAGGCGGTTGTCCCCTCAATTCTTGCGGTGACTTGGCCCCCAACTTCATCCAGCGGCGGCGATCGCCTTCAGTCAAATCTGACACCTTGAGAATTTCGTTGCCATCAGCAACCACACCACCGCCGGTTCGTTTGTTGGTGACGCTAATCAGGCTATCTTTCTGCTTGACCTGATAGATTCTGCCATCAGCTTGAAGAGTGCCCTCCTGGTCTTGATGAGCTAAGCCCACCTGTAAAGCAGACTGAACAAAACGCCGCGCATTAGCCGCAACAACCTGGCCCAGCCCGGCCTGAGCATCAAATTCAGCGCGGTCGCTTCGCATCTGTTTGGCTGCTGTCTGATGCAAGCTGTTCACTTCTCCGGTTTTGACGGCTTTACCGAGCTGCGTAATCTGCTCTAAATCCTCTTCAGAGCGGCCCAAGGCTCTCGCTGACTTATACCAGTCACGCAGTTCCTCGACTGTAACTGCTTCCGAGTCATCGAGTAATTCAGCCATCTCCTCATCCAGCAGCTCATCAGCACTGGCGATCGCTTCCTGGACAAACTCACTGGCCGGGACTTCTTCTTCGACTGACTCAGCTTTGGCCCCGGTTGGCTGACTCATCTCCTGCTCAACAGCGGCGATCGCGCTCATCAGGTTTTCACGCTGGGCCTCTGGCAGGGCTTGGGCATCGGAGCGCAGTTGCGCCAGCGTTTGCTGATAGTCAAAGGCTTCAGCTTCAGTAACCAGTTCACTGGCCTCTCCCGGCGGTGGCTCCGGCTCAGTTAGTTCTTGACTCGTAGTCTCTGAAGTAGTCTGTTCTGGTGCAGCAACGACTTCTGCCTCTGGATCCGGCTGCTGCATGGCCCTAGCCGCTGCTGCAAAGCCCTGCTCCCTAATGTTCTGAGCAAAGATGCCTGCAAACGAGCGATCTCGGTTTCGCGCCTCACCAAAAGGCCCGCTTACAGCAGTCTCAGCTAAACTCAAGCTGCCCTCATCTGACAGGTTGAAGACCATCTCTGAATCGATAAAAGCATCCCCGTTCTCAACCAGCGTGTGATACAGCAGGAGCTGGTCATCATGGCGCTCAATGTTCAGCGGAATGTATGGCTCGTTCTCGACCTTGAGATAAAACTCTTCATCGGCCATCACTGCCTCAGAAAGGCCAGCTTCTTCGAGAAACTTACCGACCTGTTTCTCGGCCTTACCTCGCTGCTGCTTCCACCCACCGATACGAGGAGTTTCCTCTGATTCTGGCGGCACTGCTGCTTCGGGTTCCGGTTGTACTGGTTTTGTCTTTCCCGGAGAGCGCATAGGCTGTGCATCCTCTTGCTGGCTGCTCTCTGTCAATGCTTCCAGTTCGTCTCTGTAACCGCTGACGCTAAATTCTGGCTCCTGCCCTTGCAGCGCTCTATCGGCTTGCTCGGCAAAATCTGGCACATCCACCCACACATCCTGAGGGGAATCGCCTTCTCCAGATACGTCATAGCCGACTTGCACCTGTACGCGATCTCCCTCGATGCGGATGTCATCTGGCAGAAATAGCTCATATTCGCCATCAGTCACACTGGTATCTAGTGCATCAGCCTCTGCATTAAAGCCTGGATCGACCTGAAAGCTTAACCCTCTTCCCTGGCTGACAGCTTCTCTAACTTCCTCAACCTTGCCCTCAAGACTCGCTAAATCAGCATCCGCTGACTCAGTTGACTCATTCAGTTCCAATTCTGACCGTCGCCGTTGACTGAGTGTTTTATCGGCTTGCTCTGCAAAGTCTGGAACATCAATCCACACATACTCCAGGGTCTCACCCGACGCATCGTAACCCACTTCTACCTGAACTTGGTCGCCCTCGATGCGAATATCATCGGAGTCGAATAACTCAAAGTTTTCCCGGCCCTCTTCATCAGTAGTCAGGCTGGTATATAGCTCATCTGCCTCAGCGTCAAATCCTGGATCAATCTGGAAATTGAACTTTGTTCCCTGCTCAACCGCTGCTTTCACCTCTTCAACCTTGGCCTCTAACTCGGCTGAGTCACGCTGTTCTGGCGCTGTTTTCGTAGTTTCTGTCTGGGGCTGCTCTGGTTCTGGCTGCGAACCTGCCGTATCGTCAACGGCTAGTGACTCTGGCTCAGCTTGCTCCACTTTGTTAGGTTCTGATTCCGGCTCCGCTTCGTCAGGCTCCGGTACTGAATCAGGAGACAATTCGGCTGGGCGATCGCCCGCTATCTCGTCACCTGCTACCGGCTCATCTAAAGCCTCTGACTCGCTGTTGGTTTCCTCTGGCTCCTGAAAAGCCGCTTCTAGGCGATCGCGGAAATTATCTAAATTTGCTAGGTCTACAGATGGCGGTAGACCTGCCTTTTCAACTACATCCTCTACTGAATCTGACCAGGTGAACTCAGGAATCTTTTCACCGACTAGCTCTCGTGCCTGCTCTAAATGCGTAACTGCTTCTAGACGCTCATTACGACCGTTCTGAATGTAGCTGACGACATCCTCTAGCTGGTCGGCTGAGAACTTCGCTTCCATCCGATCGCTAATCGAATAGAACTCATCACCCATCGCCTCTATCAATCCTTCATCAAGGATGATGCCTTTCTGCTTCTTACCTGTTTGCAGCACATAATCACCCTCCTGCTGTTTAAGCGTCATCTGCTCGTCAGCGGTTTTGACGATGCCCTCACCACTTGTGATTTCCATGAACTGACGCACGTTGTGCGGCGCTGGTAGCTCAACTGGCGTTTCAGACAGCTCACGCTCCATATCGTAGCCCTTGGGCAAGAGCAGCATCGGCTCAATCTCACCGCCTGACTTAGTGGCGTTGATGATGCTGCCCTTGTTGCCGTACTGCTCAGCGGCTCTCAGCAAGTTGCCGGTCAGCGCTTGCCTCACTTCCCGCTCGCCTGACTGACGCTCATCAAATTGGGGCATCACCTCTTTGCCCGTCATCGTCTTTTCAACAGCGGTTACATCAACTGACCCCATCCGGTCGCTGTTGAGCTTGGAGAGCGGTATCGGCACCTCCCGGTTTGAATCGGCAATCGAAACGCTCATCTGCCACTTGGAAGCCGCCACCGGATTCGAGTCACCAAAGCTGTTTTGAGACTCATCTGAACCATACAGCATCGCCTCTAGAGAGCGGCCCCGCTTGCTGATATCACTCACTGCTCCATAGAAGATGCGACCGTTATCGGTGGCTAATCTGACCGTTTGGCCCAGGCGGTAGCGCTTGAACTGGGTGAGCTGGGTTTTCTGTTTCTCAACCCGCTTGGTTTCTTTATCAAAGGCCGCTTGGCGCTTCTCCGGGTCTTGGTAGCGTTGCCCAATCTTGGCCCGCTGCTGCTCCATATACTTCTCTGCTGCTTTGTCTGCTTGCTCTAGCAGGTTGCTGGAAAACGCCTGAGAACGCTCATCGACGGCCTCAAAATCATGGTCTTCGACTGACTCAACCGGCTCCAAGTCCAGCTTGCCGCGCACCTCATTAATCACCTCTAGCTGCGTCTTCGGCCTGCTCTGAGACTTGACATCCATCACTTCGACCTGAACGCCCTTACTGAAGGCTGAACGCCCATCCTTGGGCGGCACAATTTCAGCCTGAGCCAAAGAGCGAGCATCGAGGTCTACTGCTTCGGCTTCCAGTGGGTTATTGCCCAGCGCTTTCTGCTGCTCCACAAATGAGCTGTATTCTTCCTCCAGTAGCTTGTAAAAGGATTCCTGCTCATCAATTGGCAGCAGCGGTAAGCGTCCGGTCACCTTGGCGATCGCTCCCTCCTCAACACTCTCTAAGTCACCCGCACCTTCTGAAGAAACCTTGATTGGATAATCTAGCTTTTCATTGATTTCGGGATACTCGCTGAGGATCTGCTCAGCGACCGCATCGCCGTAGCGGTTGAAGAAGTCAGGAATTTCGGAGGTGTCAAAACCCGCATTCTTATCGGCGGTCGTGTTGGCGTTGAGCGAAGCCATCTTCTTCTCTAGCAGCGCGGCTGGCCGCTTTTCGTCTGGGGTATCCCCCATTAGCAGCGTGATGCGTGGCGGCACGACCTGGCCGGTGCGATGGGCACGGCCCAAGGTCTGCATGAAGTCATTGATGTTGCGCTCAGCTTGACCCACAATCATGTGACGGCGGCGTTGGTCGGCAAATTTTTCAGAAGCATGGAGTGAGATACCCGTGGCCCCAGAGCGATTGAGCAGAATCACATCGCTCTTACCGCTGTTAAAGCGATCTGTCGCTCTGACCTTGCCCGCTTTGCTCGTCTCCCGGCCACTACGCCGCCTGTACGTGGCGTTGCCGTCACTATCGTACTCAAGCCGCGCTTTGCGGCCCGTAATCTCCCCCATGCTGTAGCCCGCATCTTCTACCCGCTGCTTGATGTGGTCGATAGGGGAGACGGGGAAATCTAGCTCGGTTTCCTCAATCAACGCTTCTGCTGCTTCAAAGGCCGCGACCGCATCCGGCCCCAACTCGGCATCACTGAGCGGTCTGCGGGTGGTGGTGCCGTCATAGTCTTTCTCCAGTACATCCCGGCTGCGTTCCAGGTAGCGCGTCAGGATATCGCTGAAGTCAGCCGTAAACTCATCCCCAGGGGCAATATCGTTCTCATCGGCGTAGTTCTCGATGAAGCTGCCCATCGTGTTAGAGACTGTCAGAATCGGCTTTTCACCTTGCTCTAGAGAGGCGATCGCTTCATCGGCCATCTGATCTGCTTTTCGCGCTAAGAGGGATTGATCGATGACGTTGTGCATCAGCGCGGTGAAATTGACCGATGATGCACCGGCTTTACCGATAGAAGTGTCTTTGCCGACCTTCTTGGCATCAGCTTTGAGAGACTTGTCCAAATCCTTCAGCGCATCTTGCTTGTGGCGGTCAAACTCCAGAATCTTGCCCATAATCTGACCCAGGCGGTCAGTCGAGTCTCTATCGACCGCTACCGTGTCGATGCCAAAATCAACCCCTTCATAGGTGCGCTCCCGACGAATGTAGAAACCATCTTCAGCGAGCGTATTGGTTGATGCCTGCTGCAAGGGGATGCCGCCTTTTTCCAGTGCCCCCTGCAAAGCTTCGACTGAACCGAGGGCATCGCGCATCCCAGAGCGGCGACCGTAGAGATCCATCACGTCAGGCCGTTTGACAGCCGTGGCTGATGAGAAGGTGACGCCATCTGCCTTATCCACCAGATCACGAGCAAACTCAGCCCGGTTGGGTGGCTGGCCCACTTTTTTCCACTGCCCCTGAGCACTACCGCCCGCTTCATGGGCCTCATCCATCACGATGATTGACTGCGGCGCTATCATCTCCAGAAACTCGCGGCGCGGCGTGTTCTTGCCCTGCACTGTCTGCATTTGTGAGTAGGTGGTAAATACACCGTCGTACTCATCCTCCGGTGACAGCCCCCCTTGCTGAATCAAGCGATCTAGTTCAGCCGCATGGCTATTGGGCGATGTCTTCAACGTGCGACCATCAGGTAGCGGGACTGTTTCTTTGCTATTAGTGATAAAAGGCTTAAAGTCCTTGACACCGATATCATCCAGGTCACGAATCATATCCGCGTATAAACCTGAATCACGGGTGACG
Source organism: Sphaerothrix gracilis Ecp01 (assembly GCF_030405905.1). Classification (NCBI taxonomy): domain Bacteria; kingdom Bacillati; phylum Cyanobacteriota; class Cyanophyceae; order Nodosilineales; family Nodosilineaceae; genus Sphaerothrix; species Sphaerothrix gracilis. The sequence goes on along the minus strand of NZ_JASATW010000022.1, from coordinate 7,526 downwards.
AAAACAGGGGTGCGATCTGTCTCTTTGGCATAGCGCAGCATCGCCGCCATCTGCCGACCTTTGCCTACACCCGTCTGGTCACCCACCAGCGAACCGTCACCATGCTCTAGATTATCGATCGCCAGCGCCACCCCATCGACCTGCTCTGCTGCCAGCACCTCATGCATGGACTCGACAGAGGGATAGTTCAGCTTGCGGGCAGCATACTCATCGATGTCTCCCACCCGGCCTTCAAGATTGTCTAGAGCCGTTTGCACTGCGCTGGAGAGGTTCCGGGGAATCAGCGTTTCTAGGCTTTGCCCTTTACTGCGCGGTTTGTAGGGCACCTGGCCGCTTAGCTGCTCTTTCTTTGGCTCTGCCATCGCTGTTTCCTCCTGCTCTATTGCGGTTTTCTCTAATCCTGTTTGCCGAAGAAGATTAGCCACTCTTCCAGGTTCTGATACTGAACCGTCTCGCTCGCTTCTGAGTCCTTTGCCAGCACCAGCGGATACTCCGGGTCTATCTCCTGATTCCAAATCGTCCTCAGCCAGGGACTCTCGGTGATTGCCGTTGCCCAGTTCTCCGGCGTCTCTTGCCCTGGGCGCGGCATCCCGAAGTCCGGCACCCGGTCGGCTATCAGCCGTTGCCGGATCATCTGATAAACGGCCTCCAGCGGCTCCTGCAAATCCTCGGCCCACTGCCGGATCATCCACGTTAGGCGATCGGCTAGCAGACGCTTGTACTCCTGATAGCTGCCTATCTCGCTCTGATTGTCCGGGGCGATTACCGCGAAGAAGCTGTCCAGCCGCGTCAAGAGAATTCCTGCCTCTATCTGCTGACTCGGCTCCCAGCCCTGTGGGTTCTCGTAATACGGAAACGTTGGCATCTAAGACCTCCTTGAGTTCTGCGTAGCTCTGATACAGCCGGGGCACATCGGCTGCTGGCAGACGCCGCTGCGACTTACCGCGCCCCTCAATCTGAATCACATCAATCGGAAAACCGGCTCCTTGGCGATTGTAGAGAGAACCCTCCACTGTGAAGTGGTCAGTGACGTTGTAGTTGTCGTAGAGATTTTTGTAGAAGCCTCGGTTCTGCTGCGTGTTGTATTCGTCCGAGCGATGGGCTTCTGAACCCTTCTCTCCGCCAATAATTAGCACCGCGCTGCCATCGTCTTTCATCGCCTCAAGCGATCGCCAGGCAATGACATGATCTAGCTGTGAGCTGTTGATAGGGGTCGCCTCTGCGCCAATGGTGAAGCGCTCAGCTCTACCCTCTTTGCGACGACGACCAAAGGGCGGATTCGCAATCACCACATCCTGACTGCGCGGCTCTGGGCGGTAGCTGGTCGCATCGTTCTGAGTAACGCGGTAGCCCTGTCGCCGCAGGTCAGCCGCTCGGTTATCATCCAGCTCATTCACCATTGCCTTCTCTGGATTGGTTTCTAGTAACAGCGCCCCATGTCCGGCTGTCGGCTCGTAGACGCTGGTTTCGCTGTCAATGCCAGCGAGCTGTGAACCCAGGTAGGCAATCGGCATCGGCGTGCTGTACTGCTGGCGCAGAATCGAGGTCGATGAACGGGTACCCAGGCGCGGCTGTCGCTGGTAGAGGTCTACCAGTTGCTCAAACGTCTCAACAGGCGATGATCGCCCTTGCTGAACGATTTGACAGCCCGCTCTGACCAACCCCTGCTCGATGGCTTCCTCGGTCGCCTTAGCTAAAGCATTACCGCTTGTGACGCGCTCTCCCAGCACCTCAGAAGCCACCTGCCGCGCCTGGACGATACTCTCAAAGCGATCGCCTGCGAGCAAACGCTCCTGGAACGTACTGACAAGCTGACCTTGTTGCTCCTCGCTTAAAGCCATCGCTCAGCTACGAAATTGCCTGGAAGTACACAGGGGCCGGTTCATCATCGAAGTGAACCGTTAGAAGACCTGAGCTGCGGCGAACAGAGCGCTCTAACACAATCTCACCGTCTTCAATCCGTAGAATCTGCCGCCCGTTCCAGTAGAACGACAAAATCTCCGGCTCCAGTTCTAGGAGTTTCTGGATAAAGGGATGCATTACGCTGCTGCCTCGACCGGCTCAGACGGCTGCGGGTCACTATCCTCACTGTCATCATTGACAATGTTGAGCACGATGCGATCCACTTCCATTTGCACACCCGCACGCGGAGAGTTATCCGTGCTCGTAATGTAAGGAGACACTCCCATTGGCCCGATAGCCGTGATTAAGCTGCCGGTCTTCAGGTACGGCAATACGCCCCAGGTGCTAGAGCTTTCCCAGATGGATAAACGGATGCGGAAGCTCTCGTCACTCGTCGGCTGTTCGGCATAGATAGTCACTTCTGCTACCTGAGTCTCCTTGCCACTGCGAGTCGTCACCGATTTGATCTCCGGCTCGGCGGCAATGTTTCCAGCGATGGTTAGGACGTTAAGATTGCGGGTACTCATGCTCTTTTCTCCTGTTCTACTTCAACTTGTGATTTAGGCAGTCACGGCCTGGTTCAATTCGCCATACTCAGGACTCCAGTAGCCTTCATCGGTCTCGAAGAAGGCTACCTCTGGGCAGCTCGCTTGCCCCTTATCGTGGCAACGCAGCATCGATTTGATGGCTCCGTCTTTTGGGTAGAAATGCTTCTCCAGGGATCCCTGGCATATGGGACAAGGAGCCTCTGTTAGCTCATCGTCTGGAATGTTGCTCTCGCCTAGCTCCCCGTACTCGGGACTCCACCAAGCCCCTCTAGACTCAAAAAACGCTACATCCGAGCACTTATCTTTCGCCTGCTCTTGCAACTCTTCAGTGTTGACGCAGTGGCAACGCAATAAGGTCTTGAGTTGCCCATCCTTCTGATAAGAGTAGGTTTCGAGTTGCCCGCTGCAGACTGGGCATTGAAAATCAGTTAGCTCGCTTGCATTTTGCTGATTCATATCGGCATATTCCTCTTGAACAACGACCTGCGCTGTTGTCAGCGCGGGCTGAAAATACTCGCTATTCCACTGGCACAGATATCGCTGCCAGTCTTTCTCTCCCTCTGAGATCGCATCTAGAGCCGCTTCCATCTCGGCAGTGAAGTCGCTGCTGAGCAGGTCGGGCACGGTGGCTGCTAGCACCCGGTAGGTTTCCATCCCCAGCTTGCTAGGGGCAAGTTTTCGCTTAGAAATATGCACGTACTTACGGCTCTTGAGCGTCTGCACCGTAGCCGCAAACGTTGACGGTCTGCCTACTCCCAGCTTTTCTAAAGTCTGCACGAGCTGGGCCTCACTGTAGCGCGGCGGCGGTGAGGTTTTACGCCGCTCTGACTTGCTCTGGGCCAGCTCTAGTGCCTGACCTTCTTTAATCTCTGGTAATGCCTCATCACCCTTGAGGTTGTTCCAGTAGCGGGCATAGCCCTCAAATTCAACTATCTGGCCCTTAGCCTCCCAGTACACACCACCGGACTCACTCACAATGCGAGTTTTGGCAATCCGCGCATGACGGCAGCACGCGGCGATCGCTCGGTGCCAGATTAGGCTATAGAGCTGATACTGCTTTTCCGATAACGCCTGACGAACGCTATCTGGATGAATGTCTAAGTACGTTGGACGGATAGCTTCGTGGGCCTCTTGTGCCCCTTTCTTAGCCCGGTATGAGGCTGTCTGCTCCGGTATGTTCTCCGCATCATTCACCTCTAACCACCCTTTAGCCGTGGCCTTGAACTCATTTGAGAGCACTGGGGCATCAGTGCGGTGATAGGTAATCAAAGACTTACGGCCCTGCGGCAGATCTAAGCCTTCAAAGAGCTGTTGGGCCACCCTCATCACCTGACCTGTTGAAAAACCTAGCTTGCTACCTGCCGCCTGCTGCAAGGTCGAAGTCGTAAAGGGAGCTGGTGGCTTGCGATGAGTGGTACGCTGCTCTACCGACACCACCTGATGGGCAGATTTTTGGGCGATCTTCACCAGACGCTCAGCATCCGCTTCTTGCCAGATTCGCCGCCCCTCGACAGCGGGCAACTCATCAGCAGTTGTGGCATCGTCATCAGCTTCGGCTGCATCACCCTCCTCAGCTTGCTCAGTGCCCAGGAAGTAGGCTTTGAAGCCTGCCTGATAGCGCACCCACACTGACCAGTACGGCTCTGGCGTAAAGTCCTGGCGCTCTTTCTCACGACGGCAAACTATTGCCAGCGCCGCTGACTGTACCCGGCCCGCACTCTTACCCCCGCTGGAGTTCCACAGCAGCGGTGATACCTTGTAGCCCACTAGCTTATCTAAGACCTGCCTAGCTCTAGCCGCATCGGCTAAATCCTGGTCTAGTGACTGGGCAGCGTTGGCGATCGCCTGGGTGACGGCTTTCTCCGATATCTCCGAGTAGCGTACCCGGCGCAGCTTGCTCTCTGGTAAGTGGAGCTGCTGAGCCAGATGCCAACCGATTGATTCACCTTCTCGGTCGGGGTCAGTGGCAATGCACACCTGCTCTGACTGTTTTGCCAGCTTGCGCAGCTTAGAGAGTACCTGTTTGCCTCGCTTACCTCTGGGCACATAGCGCGGCTCTACGCCTTGCCTTGTGATGGCAAAGCCTAGATTATCTTCGCCATCGTTCGCCAGCTCCGTGATGTGACCGAAGCTCGCCTCTACCCGCCAATCGCGGCCCAGAAAACCCTGAATCGTTTTGCGTTTAGAAGGCGATTCTAGAATAAGTAATTTCATAGCTCTAGCCCTGACTCATCCTGCTTTTGTTGCAATTGTTGGCGCTGGTTTTCCTGCTGCTGAACAGCGATCTCTTCCATCTTTTCGGCAGACTGATTCATCCGCTCTTGGTCTGCAGACGTTATTCCCTCAGCCTTGAGTACCTCACCCGCCTGAGTAACCAAAGAGCCGCCTGTCTCCTGGTTCTGGAGCACCCGTACATCACCCGCTTGAGTCGCTGAGTAGGTGTTGCCTTCGATGACATCCGTGCTACCTACCGTCTGAGTTTTGCCTGCTGCTTTGGCCGCATCCATGAAGCGCTCGGTCGATTGCGCTACTGATTGCGCTACGGGATCAGCCGGAGAGCTAGGCTCATCGGCTGATGTCGTTACCGTGGCTGGCTCATCCGGTGAGGGTTGGCTCGAACTCTCGGCTTCTGCAGTCACCTCAACTTGCCCCTGCTCACGCTGCTTATCGGCTGCGAAAAGGAGCTTTTTCTGACCGTCAGACGGCTCGTTGCCATAAATCTGTTCTCCAGCCCGGATTTTGGCTGCCGCTGCTGCTAAGTCAGTATCGCCACCTGCGCCCATCTCATCGGTGTATTGCTCTTTGAGCTGGTTGAGCATCCGACCATATTGGCGGGCTTGTTCTCCGCTTGATTGTTCTGCCATCTGCTTGAACCCAACACGTCAAGTCATGCCGCACTCGGCCTGAGTGCGGCTCATCAGCATCATTCAGTTATGCGCGGCTTTGGCCTGTGTGGCTTTATGGGCCTGAAACTGTGACTCTAGCTCGGCTAAGCGGCTCTTGAGATTCTCCACCCAGCCTTGCGTAATCGGCTGTACGATACTGCCGAAAACCTTATCTTCCTCGCGGTCGCCATCAAGGTATTGCAGCATCACATTTGCCCTAGCCGGAACTGGAATTTTAGCCACTCTCTTAACGCGGGCAAAGCGCATCTGATGATTTTCATAGACACGTACCAAAGAATCGACAATCACCCCGTTCCTCAGCTTGCCGCTATTCTGAGCAGGCTCAGCTTGAGCGCTGATTGACCCATTGACTGAAGGCTCGAAGATATCCCTGATGTCATCGAAGCGATCCTTCATGTCTTCCAGCCAGCCCCGTGTCACGGGCTGCACAATATTGCCGAAAACCTTTTCCTGATTCCCACCCTCTAGCTCGTCAAGATACTGCACCGTCACGTTTGGCCCTATGCCGGGTCTGCTCACTACATGCAGAACTCTGGCAAAGCGCATTTCATGCTCCCTATAGATCCGCACAAAAGACCCGGCTCGAACACCGTTCTTTAGCCTGCCGCTCTTTTGAGGCTTAGCTTGAACGGTAGATTGGCTCGCTAACTGCTGCGTAGTCATGAGGTTTCCTCCTTTTTTTGATAGTTCACTACAGCTCTAGGTCAGGAGCTGGCCGCTGTTGGCGGCGCTGCTCCTGTTGCTCCTGCTGCTGTAGCTGCTCAACACTCACCTGGCCGTACTTGTGCCAGGCTTCTTGGTCGGCAGGCGTCAAGCCCCTGGCTCGTTCTACGCCACCTGCCTCATCGCCAACTGCAATACTTTGGGTTGCTTGATTCTTCACCGTCACCACACCAGCTCGACTAAGGCTGGCAATGTAGCGCTCGTTGACGGCTCGAACTTCGTCCAAACTCTCATCGATAACCCCAGCGGCGATCGCTGTATCTAAGAAACGACGGGCATTGCCTAGAATGTCCTGAGCCATATCATCCTGACTCGCTGTTTCATCTGATGCTTCACCACTGGCTTCTGCTTCTCGCTTAGGTGGCTCTGAAAAAGCGATCGCTGACTCTACCGGCTGCTGGTCTTCCGACTGCTCTAGCTGGGCTATCTCTTCCTCTACCTGCTCGATACCGCTATCACCTGAGCTATCGCTGTTAGCTGCCGCTGTACTGGAAAGCTGAGGGGACAGCTCTATTGCAGGCGATCGCTCTATACCTGACTGCTGACCTGTTAGCTGCTGCGCAGCCCGATTTAAGGTTTCCTGCTCGTCAGTCATTGGCGCGTAGGTTGGCAGGTCAGCCTGCCGCTGCCGGGTCGATACGACCTGCCAAGCATCACCAGGGCTAACGCCTTGCTGAGTCAAGGTATCAACACCTTGCCGTAGCCGCTCACGCTGAACGTTCGTGAGATCGGCTAAAGCACTAGGCAAATGGATATCAGCTCTAGAGGCCATTAGTAACTAACAACTGCTTCATTGACAACAACCCAATCTGCGCCCTGATAGCAGAGCGTGTATTGAGTAATCTCTGTTTCAGTCGGCTCAGCATTAATTAGCAAACAAGGATAGCCGTCGCTAGTGCGCTCTGAGAAGTGAAGTGTGGGTACCCCTCCAGGCAATCTGGAAGGCAAGTAACGATTGAAGATTCTATTACCCTCGCTGTCATAGATGACATGCAATGTGCCCAAGCGACCCGTTAATAAAGGGGAATTAAAATCAACCAACAGCAATTCATCTGACTGAAAGACTTGCATTGCTTCCAAAATGGCATCTATATCGGCTGACTCGGATGAATTCTCTTCAACAATTTCTCTGGCTCTTTCTTCTGAAATAACTGAAGTGGCACTTTGCCAATTCAAGCCATCAGAAGCCCCAGCCGATGAACAGCCTAAAAGAAACAGAGACGATACCAATAGAAATAAGCCAAAGCCTAAATAGGAATACTTCACTAGCTTTCCTGTCCATTCAGGTAGCTCGATGTCTTCTTTCTCCTGATATCTCTGGTTCTTTTCGTTAATGTCAAGACTCATTAGTTTTGCTCCAAAGACACACCTAGCTGCTCAATCGCTTTCACTTCTTCAGGAAATAGCTCTATAGAACTGTAAGCATCTATAAACTCCTCTCTTCCTA